>NZ_CAGKLC010000012.1:0-3628 GCF_903469665.1 Flavobacterium sp. UGB4466
CTTTATAACCATTGCAAAGCAGAATAAAATTTCTAATAATGCAGAAAAAGCGATGCCAAACGCTACAACATAAACGGTTTTAATAAAAAACAAACCTGTAAAACAAAAAGCGAAAAAGCTAACAAATGCAATAAATTGATTTTTAGAAATAAGATCGTATCTATTCATTGGCATAAATACAAAATTTACAATACACCCTACTAACAACCATGACATTATAGTCAAGCTCATAATGATAGTTAAATTATGTGCCATTTGTACATTTTCATGCAAAAAAATTTGAATTACATTTTTACCAAAAGAGACAACTAGGCTAATAAAAAAAAGTCCAATCAAAAATTCATACAAAAAAACTTTTTTTACAATTTTTACATCTATTTCTTTAGATTTTAAAATTTTGGGGAAAAGAGCGTTGTTTATATTTGAAACTATCGATTGAGGTAATAATATCACTTTAGAAGCTAAATCAAAATAACTTACTTCGTTCATTCCAACGTACGAACCAATAAATAATGTTGTACTTTGTGCTCTTATTACACTTATTGAAGAATTTAGAAAAAAGTGATATGATTGCCGTAAAAAACTAGCTATCCGATTAAATTTAACTACTCGAATAGTCAATCTTTCTTTGTAAATTAAATATAAAAAAGAAAGAAAAGCTATCATAAAAACACTTCCAGATATAATAAAACTGTAAAGAATAAGATCTTCTGCATTTTTAATAACACAAAAAATAACAGCAATTGAAACAATTCTTATTACTAATTGAAAAAAAACAAACCAGCGCATTTTTTGCAATCCCTGAAAATACCAATTGAGCAAAAAGATACTCGAAAAAGCCTGAAGTGAATTTATCAGCAATAATTTACTAAGATTTGGATTAAACCAAATTACACAAAACAATGCTAACAATGAAATACAACTCAGAAAGACTTTAGTACTTACAACATCAGATAACAATTCTGACTTAATCTTTCTGTTGTCAATGTTTTGAGACAAAATTTTTAAGGCCGGCAAATCAATTCCAAAAGAAATAAACAAGGTAATATAAGAAATAATTGTTGTTGAAAACAAAAATAATCCATAATCTCCTGCCCCAAATATTTTTATGGAAAATGGATAAATTAAAAAATAAAATAAAGTATTCATAATCTGAACTGCTGTCAGATATATGTAATTTTCTAAGAGTAATTTTTGTCTTTTGACCTCATTAATTGAATTAATCACAAACTCCTTAATTGCCACTATACTAATGTATTAAATATGTTAAACGAATGTTTTTAGTAAAAATTACGATGTTTCGTTTCTTCATATAAACGCTCCTCTGGTAAACTTTTGAAGTATTCGTAAGTAATTCTTAATCCTTCTTCTCTGTTTATTTTAGGTTCCCAATCTAAAATTGCTTTAGCCTTAGTAATATCGGGTTGTCTTTGTTTAGGATCATCTTGTGGTAAGGGCAAATAAACAATTTTCTGATCAGTATTTGTTAATTTAATAATTTCCTGTGCAAAATCATTCATTGTTATTTCATTTGGATTACCAATGTTGACAGGATGTGTATAATCGGACATTAAAAGTCTATAAATTCCTTCAACTAAGTCATCCACAAAACAAAATGATCTAGTTTGTGTGCCATCTCCAAAAATTGTTAAATCTTCTCCACGCAATGCCTGACCTATAAAAGCGGGCAAAACTCTACCGTCATTTAAACGCATTCGAGGTCCGTAGGTATTGAATATTCTAACTATCCTAGTTTCTAGACCATGAAAAGTATTATAAGCCATAGTTATTGCTTCTTGAAATCTTTTCGCTTCATCATAAACGCTTCTGGGTCCAACTGGATTAACATTTCCCCAATAGTCTTCGGTTTGAGGATGAACCTTTGGATCGCCATATACTTCTGAAGTTGAAGCTATCAAAAATCTAGCTTTTTTTTCTTTTGCTAATCCTAAGAGATTATGGGTTCCTAGTGATCCGACTTTTAAGGTTTGAATTGGAATTTTTAGATAATCAATTGGACTTGCTGGAGAAGCGAAATGTAAAATGTAATCTAATTTGCCTGAAACATGTACAAAATTACTAACATCATGGTTATAAAATTTAAATTTTTTTAATGGAAATAAATGCTCTATATTTTTTATATCACCTGTAATTAAATTATCCATTCCAACAACTTCATAGCCTTCTGCTATAAATCTATCACACAAATGAGAGCCTAAAAACCCAGCAGCTCCCGTAATTAAAATTCTCTTACTCATAAAAGACTATATTTGATAATATTTTTAATACTTATTTAATAACGCAAAATTCATTTCTTTTACGAACCTATTCCATTGTAAACAAAACCTATTGATTGCAATTCTTTCGCATTCAAAATGTTTCTTCCATCAAAAACAAAAGCAGGCTTATGCATAGACTCATAAATTTTTTGCCAATCGTAAGTTGTAAATTCATCCCATTCTGTTAAAACTGCTATTGCATGAGACCCTCTACAAGCGTCATAAACATTACCAAATGTGGTTAATGATTTAGCATTTTCTTCTGCAGGTCTTGTTTCTAGATAATCTAAATCGCTCATCATTTTATTTCTTGAAACTTTCGGATCATATACAGAAATTTTTGCTTGTTCGTTAATTAAATCATCGGCCACATAAATTGCTGCAGACTCTCTGGTGTCGTTGGTATCTTTTTTGAATGCCCAGCCTAAGAAAGTAATTTTTTTATCGGCTACTGTATTGTATAATGTCTGAACAATTTTATTAGAAAATCTTCTTTTTTGATGATCATTCATAATAATAACTTGTTCCCAATAATCTGCTACTTCATTTAACCCATATGACTTTGCAATATAAACTAAGTTTAAAATGTCTTTTTGAAAACAGGAACCTCCAAAACCAACAGATGCCTTTAAGAATTTAGGTCCAATTCTACTATCCATTCCAATTGCTCTTGCTACTTCATTAACATCAGCACCTGTTTTTTCGCAAAGCTCAGACATCGCATTAATTGAAGAAATACGCTGCGCCAAAAATGCATTAGCGGTTAACTTCGACAACTCTGATGACCAAACATTTGTTGTTAGAATTTTATCTTTATTTACCCAGTTTGCATAAACATCAACCAAAGCATTAATTGCAGCTTCTCCTTCTGGAGTAGAATCTCCTCCTATTAAGATTCGGTCTGGATTTAATAAATCTGTAACTGCAGTTCCTTCTGCTAAAAATTCAGGATTCGATAAAATCTGAAATTGAACGCCATTACCTGTATTATCTAATATACTTTTAATTGCCTCAGCAGTTCTAACAGGTAAAGTTGATTTTTCGACAACAATTTTATTTTGTTTTGCAACTTTTGCAATTTGTCTGGCACATAATTCAATGTATTTTAAATCAGCTGCCATTCCTTTTCCTTTACCATAAGTTTTGGTTGGAGTATTTACCGATATAAAAATAACTTGAGCTTCATCAATTGCTTTTTCAACTTCTGTTGAAAAAAATAAATTTCTCCCTCTTGCCTCTAATACAATTTCTGAAAGCCCAGGCTCGTAAATAGGAATATTATCTGTATTTGGATCATTCCAGTCTATAATTCTTTGTTCGTTCAAATCGACAACAGTCACTTGAATATG
>NZ_CAGKLC010000012.1:3726-81091 GCF_903469665.1 Flavobacterium sp. UGB4466
TTACCGCCATAGTTGGACCTCCAACATAACCAGCACCAATGCAACAAATTTTTGTAATTTTCATTTACTATACTATTATTTTTTAATTTTTGTAAAACAATATCTAATTAGTTAAATTGATTTTTTTTTTAATAGTTTGTCTATTTATTGTATATAAGGAGTAATTTCTCATTGAAATTTACATAGCTAATTATTTTTATAAAAAAAAGTAATAATAAGCAAGATTAAATAATCAAAATCTTGTTTAGCTTTTCAAATTTATTTAGTTGTTAACCATAAAATTAAAAAACGACTATTCTACTTTTACAATTTAATTATTAGTCAACCTTATGCTAATAACTTTTTAAAGACTCTATTTACAACTAAAGCAAATAGAAATAAAATAGTACCTAAAACACCTCCAAAAACAAAACCTTTAATTTTTCCAAAACTCTCTTTTCGTAATGGTAAAATTGGTTTATCAATAACTTGTATTAAAGGTGTTTCTTTACGCAACGTTACTTTCGCTAATTCACTTTGCTTAACCAATTCAGTAAGTATAGCCGAATTTGCCTGAACATCAACTTGTCTTCTAGATGAAGGAGTTCTTCTTACATTAAGCGCCGGATTTAAATTAAAAGTATTATCATTAGCGATAGCTACACCAGTAATTGCGCTATTAAGTTCTCTTTTAATAGAATCGACTTGATGTTCCAAAATAGACATGTTCGTTCTAGCTTTTTTACTTTTTGTTTCAACATAAAATTCCCCTACTTCTTTAGCTAAAGCTTCACATAGATACTTAGAAAAAAGCTCGTCAGTAGATTTTACATCAATATTAATTATAGATATTTTCTTATCTTTTTGAATAACACTAAGCCCTTTCATTGATAAATTTTCATAAATTTTCCCTAATACACTATCTTGAGCACGTGTAAAAGTTCTACGATCAGCATTTGCTAAAAATCTCATATTAACTAATGCAGAATCATCATTCCATTTCTTTCTCCACTCATTGTTTTGAATATACATTTCAGCAAGAGAAGTTACTTTCCCCTTAAACCTAACTGGAGATAAGAGCGTTTTTTCTACCATATACCTAGATTTGAACAATTCAGTTAAGTTAGCCCCTGTAAATATACCTCCTCCACTTCCTCCTAAATCTAGTCCAAATGAACTTGCCAAACCTAAAGCACTCCCGAGACCTCCACCTCCACCTCCTTTCTCATCTTCTAATGCGAATGAAAGTGTAGCAGTGTATACTGGCTTTGTCATAAATGAATATGTAACTCCTAAAATTGCCCCAATTACTCCCCCTAGAAAGATAATTTTCCAGCGATACAATAAGTAATCGATCCAATTTTTAACTTTTACTAATAAATCTTTTAATGAAATTTCATCTTTTGCAATATTCCTACTTTCCATTATACCTATCTATTTAAAAGCCGTTACTATTAATAATGCTAAACTAGAAATCACGCTACCAATACCAACCCATTCCCCTGCTGTCATTTTTTTGGTTTGAGGTTTTTCAGGAACAACAATTTGGGAATCAGGTTCTACTCTAGGATAAGATCTAAAAAACAAAAAAGATGTCGTTACAGAAGCTTTTCCATTTGGATAAATAATATAAGCCTTTTTCTTCCATCCTTTGCTATCGACACCTCCTACAGAATTTATGTAATACTTAAACCCTTTACCACTTCTATATGGAATCTCCGATGTCAACAATACATTGCCAGTAACTTTAACTCCTTCATTGTAAACTGACACCTCGATCTCATCACCTGGGAACAAAGTAACGTTTGAATAGTGATTCTTATCTTTTACGATCTTTTCCCAATTTACAGGAATAGTAGCAAATTTTAACTCGTCTCTAAGTTTTTTAGATAATTTAGAACTAAGTGTATCTTTTTCTTTTAAATTTAGACCTTCCTGTTTTGGTTTCATCGCTTCTTCTTCCGCAGTCAGTTTTTTATCCAAATTAAGATTTACAGTTTCTAATTGCTCTATTTGCTCTTGCTTTATTGGCCTTTTTATTTTCATACCATCCAGATTCGCAATAGATGTTAAACCTCCTGCTCTCATTACAACGTTGTAAACAGTTTCCTTTTTATTGGCTAGAACATATTTACCCGGATAGGTAACAGCTCCACTTACCTTAACCATTTCAGGCTTTTCGTAAACTGCCATTCTTCTTATGTTAATCACATCAAAAGGCTTTAACACAAAGTTTTTAATCTGTTCGTTGTTATCAGCGGTAATTTCAAGCTCAACCAATTCAATTTTTTTAGGGTCAGCATCATCGATTACATCAGATTTTACCATTCGGGCTATTTCAACTCTTTTTGATGCCGATCCAGTCAAACCACCAACTTGTACTACTAGATCATTTAAAGTTAGATTTTCGAAATACTCGTATTCACCAGGATTTTTAACTTCTCCATCAATAGTTACTTTATATTCCTCTCTAAACTCTAAAATAGAATACACCGTAACAATATCTTCTCTTTTAAGCTCCAAATCAGCATTTAAATCTCCAGACAAAGCAGCACTTAAATCTACATTAACTATCTCAGTTGTTAAATCGGTCTTCAAACGAATAATTCTTGCTCTTTTGGTATAAGCATCTTCCTTAAGTCCTTCCGCTCTTGTGATAAGATCTGAAATTCTCATTCCTTCATTATAAGAGTAATAATCCGGTCTGAAAACAGCTCCTTCAATTTTAATACGATTTTCGAATCGGTTCAAAATCTTTGTAACCTTGAACACATCTCCAGATTGCGGAAGATACGAACCATATTCACTTTCGTTGATATCATGAACTTTAAACTCCTTTCCAGTTTTCTGAAGTACATTTACTGAAGCGGTATAAGCAAACTCATTGAATCCTGATGCAAAATTCAAAAGATCAGAAAATTTTTCTCCTTTTCTCATCTCGAAAATTCCTGGTCGTTTCACCTCTCCCTCAACTGTCACTCTTTGAGTATAAGCAGGGATTCTAATAACATCATTATCCTTTAAACTAACGTTATCCGACTGATCGCCTTTTACCAAAAACTTGTAAATATCAACATTCTTATAAACTCTGTTATTTCGAATCAATTCTATATTTCTATAACTGCCATTCTTACCTGGCCCCCCCGCTAAATGAAGTGCATTATATACAGAAGCAAGAGAGGAAACAGAGTAATTACCCGGTTGCTTCCCTCCAACAATTGTTACTTTAATTGTTCTAATATCACCTAAACTAACACTAACCTGAGATTGTCCGGAACGAACCGTACTATAAACTCTTGCGATCGCCGCTTTTATTCTTTGTGAAGCAGCTTCAATTGACATTCCGGATACTGCTATTTGTCCAACATTTTGAATTGAAATTTTACCTTCAAAATTAACCGGAACTGTATCATCAAACTGTTGAATACCATATATACTAACTTCTAATTTATCACCTGGCCCTAAAATATAGTTTACCGGTGTTGCCATTTTCAAATCCGGTTCAAAATTTAAAGTTGGATTATCAAATAATTCAGATCCAAAAATCAAAGCGTTTAATGAATCTTTTATTTTTTCATTTTTAATCTTCTCTTGTTTTCTTCCAAACTCAGAATCTTTATCAAGCTCTTTTGACTTATCGTCTTTCTTTTTATCCTTATCTTTCGAGTTCTTATCTTTGTCTTTAACGTTTTTTTTCTCGTACTCTGTTACTCGTGTTCTTAATTTATCGAATTCACTCTGAGTCATTCCTTTTGACAAAGCCATTGACTGAACATCGTTAATGGTAGCATTATTACTTTTTAACTGAGTAACAATCTTACCGATTTCGTCATCCGATAAATAATCGACTTTTACAGTGCTTAAATCCTTCGACTTTATTATATCCTGAGCACTTGCATTAAAAGACACAAGTAAAGTAAAAAACAAAATAAGAACGTATAGTATCTTTTTCATATTTAAATTTAAATTTAACCTTAAGTTTGGTTGAAGCGAAATGTTTATTTTATGAGTATTGTTTATGATAATAATCTTTATAAGAACCGGAAGTCACATTCTGTAACCACTCTTCATTATTCAGATACCAATTAATCGTTTTTTCTAAGCCTTCTTCAAAAGTTACAGATGGTTTCCATCCCAATTCTTTATTAATTTTTGACGCATCTATGGCATAACGCAAATCATGTCCAGGCCTGTCTTTCACATAAGTAATTAATTCTTGTGAAGTCCCTTCTGATCTACCTAGTTTCTGATCCATAATCTGGCATAATAGTTTAACCAGATCTATATTCTTCCATTCATTAAAACCTCCGATATTGTAAGTTTCATGATTTTTACCTTCGTGAAAAACCAAATCTATTGCAATCGCATGATCTTCCACAAATAACCAATCACGGGTATAATTACCATCTCCATAAACTGGTAAAGCTTTATTATTGATAATATTATTTATAAAAAGAGGAATTAATTTCTCTGGGAAATGATAAGAGCCATAATTGTTAGAACAATTTGTCAACACATAAGGCAAACCATAAGTCTCTCCATAAGCTCTCACAAAGTGATCTGAACTTGCCTTAGAAGCAGAATAAGGAGAATTAGGATCGTAACAAGTTGTTTCTGTAAAAAGTCCCTCAGTTCCAAGTGAGCCATAAACTTCGTCTGTACTGATATGATAAAAACGCTTCCCTTCAAAATTCCCTTTCCATTGATTCTTCGCTGCATTTAATAAATTCATTGTTCCAATTACATTAGTTTTAACGAAAGCTAAAGGATCTTCAATAGAGCGATCAACATGGGATTCTGCAGCTAAATGCAAAACACCGTCAAAATTATGTGCCGAAAAAAGTTCATTTATAAAAGTTTCGTTTACAATATCTCCTTTTACAAATGTATAGTTAGACTTATCCTCAATATCTTTGATATTTTCAAGGTTTCCTGCATAAGTCAACGCATCTAAATTAAAAATTTGATACTCAGGATATTTATTTACAAAACGTCTTACTACGTGTGAACCAATAAAACCAGCACCGCCAGTTATAAGAATTTTCTTCATTTTGCTTTCTGATTAATTTAATAATTCTGAATTTTGCCTTTCTAATGCGCTGTATATGTCTTTCACATCTTGAGAATTCTCCTTTTGAAGAATCAGATTCGCAGTATCTGTGTGAACGAAAATTGTGTTTTTTAATCCTAAAAAAGTTGTATAACTATCACATCCAATTACCATATTGCCATTTACATCTACTGGATGTCCTTTTGACACCAGGTATTCATATACCGACTCAAAAGATCCCAAATCAGACCAAGAAAAAGAAGCAGGAACTACTTTTATCTTCTTACTGCGTTCCATAACGGCATAATCTATACTTATTGATGGTATCTGCATTGACAAGTCTAGATCTAGAAATCCCTCTTTAGAAGCCTCCCAAACTGCTTTTGATTTTTCGTACACATCAGGTTGAAATTGTTTTAACTCATCTAACAACACCCCTGATTTAAAGCAAAACATTCCACTATTCCACAGAAAATTACCTCTTGCAATAAATTCTTTCGCTGTTGTTTCATTTGGTTTTTCTCTAAAAGATAAAACATTATCGTCTTTTGACTCGATATAACCATATCCAGTTTCAGGTTTTGTAGGTATAATTCCAAACGTCACGATAAACCCATCATTTGCTTTTGCAATCGCTTTCTGAATAGCATTATTATAATCATCCATTTTATCAATAATATGATCAGACGGAGTTACAATTAAAATATCATCAGGATTAGATGCGAAAGCAGCAAAAGCAATTGCCGCTGCAGTATTTCTCGGTGTAGCTTCAACAATGTTTAGATAATTCGTTTTAGTTTTATTCATTACTTTTCCACTCAGATGGTGGTTATCAACATTACCAACAACCATAACTTTATCCGCTAAATGGCTATTGCGTTCAACAGTAATTTCAAACAAAGATTTATTCTCAAATATTTCTAGATATTGTTTTGGCTGACTTTTACGAGAAAGTGGCCATAACCTACTTCCTACTCCTCCTGTTAGAATTACATGTATAATTGAATTGTTGTCTTTCATTCTTTTTTAAATAAAAAAAGGAATTTATGCACTATAGCCTGCTATCAGCTATAGTACCTAAGACTCCTTTTACATCGTATAATAAACTATTTTCTTTCTGCAACTCTGAAAAATCCAGATTTAAAAATTCAGCATGTGCTACTCCAAGTACAATAGCATCAAATTTTTCTTTTGGTACAGAATTAATAGTTTGTAATTTGTATTCTTCTTTAACTTCCTCTATACTGGCTAAAGGATCATATAATGTGACTGTTATTCCGTATTCTTTTAACGCTTTGATTACATCAACAATCTTTGTATTTCTAACATCCGGACAATTTTCCTTGAAAGTAATTCCAAGCATTAACAGATTAGCTCCATTAACAGAAATTCCTTTTTTTATCATCAGTTTTACCACCTGAGCAGCTACATACTCTCCCATACTGTCGTTTAAACGTCGTCCTGCCAAAATTATTTCAGGATGATATCCAAATTCTTGAGCTCTCTGTGCCAGATAATAAGGATCTACACCAATGCAGTGTCCTCCAACCAATCCGGGTTTAAAAGGTAAAAAATTCCATTTTGTAGAAGCTGCCGCCAATACTTCTTGAGTATCAATATCCATAAGATTGAATATCTTAGCTAACTCGTTTACAAAGGCAATATTAATATCTCGTTGTGAATTCTCGATCACTTTAGCTGCCTCCGCAACTTTTATTGAAGGAGCCAAATGTGTTCCAGCAGTAATTACACTTTTATAAAGCGCATCTACTTTTTGACCGATCTCCGCAGTAGACCCTGAGGTTACCTTTAGAATTTTCTCAACAGTATGTTCTTTATCACCAGGGTTTATTCTTTCAGGCGAGTATCCTGCAAAAAAGTCTTCATTGAATTTTAATCCCGAAACCTTTTCTAAAACTGGCACACACTCTTCCTCCGTTACACCAGGGTATACAGTCGATTCGTAAATCACAATATCCCCCCTTTTTAACACTTTACCAACTGTTTCACTAGATTTATATAACGGAGTTAAATCAGGACGATTATTTTTATCTACCGGAGTAGGAACTGTTATCACAAAATAATTACAATCTGCGATATCTTCTATAGAAGTTGTGCAGTACAACCCTGGTTTGTCATCAGAATTATCGACCAAAACCTTCTGTAAAGTCTCGTCATCTATTTCCAATGTAGTATCTGTACCTGATTTCAGAGAAGCAACTCGCCCTTCATTGATATCAAAACCTACAACGGCAAATTTTGTAGCAAATAATCTGGCCAAAGGTAAACCAACATAACCTAAGCCTATAACGGCTATCTTTATGTTTTCATCCAATTTGTATTCTTTTTTATCCACTTCAGTCATTTCAATTCACGGCTCCGCCCTTCTGAGTCACATTTTTTTGCCCCAGACACCCTACATTTATTTTCGGCAAATATAGTATATTAAGTCAAGTTAATCAATACGGTTTCTCGTAATACTAAAAAAACGGACTATTAAAAAAAACTTAATTCAACAATCCTCTATCAATCAGCATGCAAAAAATTATATTATAAAAAAAACAGAGAAATAAAATCTCAAATTAAAGAATTTTACCCTCTGTTTTAAATGAAATAGTTAAACTATAACTATTTTATTTGTATTTTATTTTAAGCACACATCCCAAAGATTCCAAAACCAATATATAATGTGTATTTGACACTTCCTGAACTATCGCTTCCTGATTACTAAAAGCGCCGGATTCTATTTTAATTCGATCTCCAGCCTGAATTGAAGTTACTGATATATCGCTTATATTTGGAGCTTTCAGACTTGCTTTTATACTATTAATTTCTTCATCGCGAACTATGGCCGGTTTCCCCAACCAAAACAAATAACGGACTACCCCGGCTATCTGAAAAACTGAATTTCGATCAATATCTTTCAATTGAACGAATACGTAAGAATTAAAAAGAGGGACTTCAACTTTCTTCTTTCTATCTGACCAATCTTTCACTTTCGTAATTAATGGGCAATAACATTCAATCCCCATTTGAATCAGCCTATCCGCAACTTTCTTCTCCCATTTCGGTTTTGTATAAACAACATACCAATTCATAATTTTCCTTTACAATGACTAAAATCTCCAACATCCTCACTTTCCTATTTTCTATTGAATTTCACTTCAATATCTTTTTCAATTAGGAACCAATCCCATTATAAATAAAACCAATTGATTCTAGTTTTTTTGCATCCAAGATATTTCTACCATCGAAAAGGAAGGCCGGCTTATGCATAGAATCGTATATCTTTTGCCAATCGTATGTTGTAAACTCGTCCCATTCTGTTAAAATAGCAATTGCATGAGCATCTTTACATGCGTCGTAAGCGCTAGCAAAGTTTGAAACTGCCAGATTGTTCTCTTCCACTGACCTCGTCTCTAAATAATTTAGATCATTTAATATCTTAATCTTTGAAACTTTCGGATCGTAAACTGAGATCCTTGCCTGTTCATTAATCAAATCATCCGCAACATAAATTGCTGCAGATTCTCTTGTATCATTGGTGTCTTTTTTGAAAGCCCAACCTAAAAATGCAATTTTCTTATCGGCTACAGTATTGTATAAAGTCTGAACAATCTTACTTGAGAATCTTTTCTTCTGATGATCGTTCATTATAATTACTTGTTCCCAATAATCTGCTACTTCATTTAATCCGTAAGATTTTGCAATATACACTAAATTAAGAATGTCTTTTTGAAAGCAAGAACCTCCAAAACCAACTGATGCTTTTAAGAATTTTGGTCCAATTCTGCTATCCATTCCAATGGCACGGGCAACTTCATTAACATCAGCACCTGTTTTTTCACACAATTCTGACATTGCATTTATAGACGAGATACGTTGCGCCAAAAATGCATTTGCCGTTAATTTTGATAATTCTGACGACCACACATTAGTCGTCAAAATTTTTTCTTTGTCTACCCAGTTTGCGTAAACATCAACCAATGCTTTAATTGCTTCTTCACCTTCTGGTGTTGTATCTCCACCAATTAAAATTCGATCCGGATTCAACAAATCAGTAACCGCAGTCCCTTCAGCCAGGAATTCAGGATTCGATAAAATTTGAAACTGAACTCCATTTCCTGTATTATCCAAAATGCTTTTAATAGCTTCCGCTGTACGTACTGGCAAAGTTGACTTCTCAACAACAATTTTGTTTTCCTTGGCTACTTTTGCAATTTGTCGGGCGCATAATTCAATGTATTTTAAATCGGCTGCCATCCCCTTTCCCTTACCATAAGTCTTGGTTGGTGTATTTACTGAAATAAAAATCACCTGAGCCTCATCAATTGCTTTTTCAACTTCTGTCGAAAAAAATAAATTCCTTCCTCTGGCCTCCGCTACTATTTCTGAAAGCCCCGGTTCATAAATCGGAATATTATCCGTATTTGGGTCATTCCAGTCTATAATTCTTTGTTCGTTCAAATCGACAACAGTCACTTGAATATGTGGGCATTTTTGAGCAATTACCGCCATAGTTGGACCTCCAACATAACCAGCACCAATGCAACAAATTTTTGTAATTTTCATTTACTATACTATTATCTTGATCTTTAATTTATTTCAAATTCTTCCAATACCAGCCCACAGCTTCCTTCAATCCTTCCTGTAAAGAATATTTAGGGTCATATCCCAGCATTTTTCTTGCTTTATCAATACTTGCTAATGAATGTGGAATATCTCCTGGACGATTTGCCCCATAAACTATTTCCACGTCAGAAATTTTAGAATCAAATGTTACTAAGTACTCCTTTAAATAACCTACTAAATCATTTAAAGTGTTTCGATCACCAAAAGCGGTATTATAAACTGTATTTATGGCTTCCGGATTCTGACTCGTCATAGCCAATTCATTCATCTGAATTACATTGTCTATGTAAGTAAAATCTCTTGAATAATTTCCATCCCCATTAATCACAGGACTTTCATATTTCATTAACTGCATAACAAACTTCGGAATTACAGCAGCATAAGCTCCATTAGGATCCTGCTTTCTACCAAAAACATTAAAATATCGCAATCCGATAGTCTCTAATCCATAAGTTTTACTAAAAATCTCGGCATAGAGTTCGTTTACATATTTTGTAATGGCATATGGAGACAAAGGCTTTCCTATTACATCCTCAACTTTCGGTAATCCCTGAGAATCCCCATAAGTTGAAGAACTTGCTGCATAAATAAACCTTTTAACTTTGGCATCACGAGAAGCGGTCAGCATATTTAAAAAACCGGAAACATTCACATCGTTTGTCGTAATAGGATCATTAATTGATCTTGGAACAGAACCTAAAGCGGCCTGATGTAAAACATAATCAGCGCCTTCAACAGCTGACACACAATCGGCAAAATTTCGAATATCTCCTTCAATTAATCTAAAATTTGAATTTGAAATAAAATCCTTTAAATTATGACGATGACCTGTCGAAAAATTATCCAGACAAACCACTTTATACCCAAGTCCTAAAAAATATTCCGATAAATTTGATCCGATAAATCCAGCTCCACCTGTAATCAAAATTGTATGTTGTTTTGATGTACTCATTTGCTTCCACTTATTTTTTATTGAATTTACTCAAAATCGTCTTCCAAACACCATGTTTTTTCTCTTCATCGTGATAACCGTTTGCATAAGCTCCGTAACCGTATCCATAAGCCGCTCCATATTTTGCCTTATTCTCATAACCATTTAACACAATGCTGGCATTATTCAGTTCCCCTCTTTTAACTCTGGTATTTAGCAATGTAATCATATCCTTTTTGGTATAATTTTGCCTTACTATATAAAGAGTTACATCTGCAAACTGTGCAAGTTCTAACGCATCCGAAACTAACCCAACCGGAGGTGTATCCAGAATAATATAATCATATTTTTGCTTCAGCTCTAGGATCATCTCTCTCATCACATCACTCAAAATTAACTCTGAAGGATTTGGCGGAATTGGCCCCGAAAGTATAACATCAAGATTTGGAACTCCTGTATGGTGTGTAATTTCTTCTAAACTATTTTGCTTTATGAGGTAATTCACAACACCGATTTGATTTTTCAAATTGAACTCATCTGCCAATCTCGGTTTTCTTAAATCCAAACCAAGAATTACCGTTTTCTTTTCGCTTAAAGCAAATACTGTAGCAATATTTATGGAGCAAAATGTCTTTCCTTCACCACTTATTGACGACGTAATCATAAGAGTTTTCGAACCACTCACCTGCTGTTTCTTGTATAAAAACTGTAAAGAGGAACGTATAGCTCTAAATGCTTCCGATAATGCCGATTTTGGCTTGTCTAATACCGCCAAACTTAACGAATCTTTATTTACTCCGATGATACCAATTAACGGTATTTGTGTCAATTTACTAATATCTTCAGTATTCTGGATCGAGTTGTTGATAAAGAAAATTCCAAAAACAAACAGCAAAGGAATTAACATCCCTAAAAACAATGCCAATACGTAGTTTACAGAAGTTTTCGGGCCAATTAATCCTCCTCCGATATCTTTTGCAGGATCAATAAAATGAATGTCCGACAAATTGGATGCTTTTACGATCTCAGCTTCGTTTCTTTTTTTCAAAAATTCAGTATAAATATTGTCACTTAAGTCATATTTTCTTTGAATTTTCAGCAACTCCTGTTGTTCTTCCGGAAGTTTTTTTACAGTACTTTCTGCCTGACCTATTTTTGCATTTACCATAGCCAAATCTGTCAGTAACGATCCTTTCGCAGAAGCTATATTTTCTAATAAAACACTTTTTATAGCCTGCATTTGATTATCAAAATCCTTGAAAATCTTATCGCTTTTTACGGCGTAAGCCATTTCTGATCTTTGTGTAGATAGCGCAATAAGTTTCGACACATTCACAACAACATTTGGATCTTCAATCCCTGCTACTGTAGGAGCCGGTAGTCTTGAATAGTCGTTGCTATTATTTAAATACGATTTTAAAGAATTATAATACGCAATTTTTCTTGTGACCTGATCTTTTTCAACATCAAAATCCATTATTTTATCCGAAACCTTAGCTCCTCCAGCTTCAATTTCGTAAATATTTTTATCTTTTCTAAACGATTTCAACTCATTACCTGTTTGCTTCAATTGCGTTTCCATAGCAATAAGAGTACTATCAATAAATCGAATAGTATTTGTTGCAAACTGATTTTTTCCGTCCAGCTGAATTTTGATTAACATTTTTACTGTCGAATTCAAATATTCAACCATCCTGGCTTTATTGGTACCTTGCATCCCCAGAGTCAATATTGATCCTCCTTTTTCATCAGCGTTGACACTCACACCTCTATAACCCGATACTGTTCCGTCAAAATCATTAAATCTAACAAAATACTCATTTCCAGTATAAAATCCCGGATTATCATTTATCTGTAAATTCCAGTTTAAAAAAGGAAGCGTGACTTGTTCTCCAGCTTTACACCTTCTCACATACTCTTTAGGCTGAACGGTTGTATTACTATAACTCTTATTGGAATACGTAATTAATGAAACTGAATTACTTTCAAATGGAATTCGAATTTCATATTCAGTTGGACTCAAAAACTTAATCCCAATTAATGTATTAGCGAGCTGCGCTTTTGTTTTGTCAATTTTCACGTAAAAAGGAACCGCACCGTAAGCATCAACTAAATTGTATTTTCCCTGAACAAGATAATCAATATAAAACTGTAATTTATCCACAACCAGCTCGTTGTGTGATCTTGATTGTATAACAGTTGTGATTCCGTTTACCTGATCTGAAACACCACCCCAATTAAAGACTAAACTTGTATTGGAGGTAAAAAAAGGATTTCGTTCTTCCTTAATTGAAACCATAGTCTGCATTCCGTAAATTTTTTCTTTACGAATGTTTACCTGATAAGCAATAGCAAAAGCTATTATCAGACTGACTAAAAACAATTTCCAGTAACTGGCGATTTTCAGTAAGAATCCCTTAAAATCAAAATTTGAATGATTTTCAAAAATGGAAAAATCTTTAATATCTAACATCTTTTGAATTTAATTTTAGTTTTTAAGCAACAAATATACCGTTGTCGCCAAAGACAAAACCGTAATAATTGTAGTAATAGATTCTATCCCCGTTTTTCCTGTTCCCCAAGATTTTTGCTTAACTGGTTTTACATAAATATAATCGTTAGGCTGTAAATAAAAATAAGGCGATTTCATCACATTTATATCCGTCAAATCGATATCCTGCATCTGAACACCTGTTGGAGTTTGACGAATTACAGTTACCGCTTTTCTATTACCTGTAATGGAGATATCTCCAGCATTTGCAATAGCTTCCATAATATTTACATGTTCCTGAAACAGCGTTTTAGTTCCGGTACTACCTACTTCTCCATTTATGGTATATCTAAAACCTGCCAATTTTACCGTAACAAAAATATTCGCTTCACTTTTAAAATATTCTTCCAGTAGTTTTTTTTCAATTCGAACACGAATCTCTTCAAGGGTATACCCAATAACATTAATTTCTCCTAAAACCGGCATTCTGATATTACCATGATCGTCAACCGTAAATCCATTAAAATATAACCCTGATTCCGATTTTCCTGTTCCCGAAGAAGCACTCTCCGTAGTATTAAAAATCGAAACTAACTTAGGATCAATTGCTTTTATATCAATACTCAAAACATCGTTTACCTGCAGCCTGTAAGGCTTAGACTCCACAGCAGCAATATTTTTCTGCTCTCCGGAATTATTTTTATCCTGTAAATAAACCATGTCTTTAACAGGAATACAAGATGTAAATAGTATGCTAATCAATAGCAGGATATAAAAGCCTTTTTTTGTCATTAGTAAAATTTTATCGCAAATATAGCTTTTCCTTTAATCTTCAGAAAATCTAAGCGTTATTTGGGTTTATTTAATTGTTTTTGAAAGTTTTTTCGAATGGAACCCGATGTAAAATACTTCGGCCAAGGGTGATTTCATCCGCATATTCCAATTCATCTCCCACTGAAATTCCTCTTGCAATGGTAGAAATTATGATTTCCGATTCGGCAATTTGTTTATAGATGTAAAAATTAGTGGTATCCCCTTCCATTGTAGAGCTGAGTGCAAAAATAATTTCCACCACCTTTCCTGCCTTTACTTTTTCGACCAGACTTGAAACATTCAATTGACTGGGGCCAACTCCTTCAATTGGAGAAATTTTCCCTCCAAGTACATGATAAATTCCTTTATACTGACCCGTGTTTTCAATCGCCATAACGTCACGAATATCCTCGACAACACAAATCGTTTGATGGTTTCTTGATGAGTTAGCACAAATTTCGCAGACTTTGGTATCTGAGATGTTATGACAATTTTGACAAAATTTAATATTCTCACGCATATTCAATAGAGCCTGAGATAAAAAACCGGTTTGTTCTTTAGGCTGTTTTAACAAATGCAGCACTAATCGCAACGCCGTACGTTTACCAATTCCGGGCAATTGCGACATTTCACTTACTGCTTTTTCTATTAATTTTGATGAAAATTCCATGACGACAAAAGTAATACATTAATGTTTCTTTTCTGATCCGATTAAAAATGAATTCCTCAATTTTCTGAGGTCAAAAACAAAAAACTTAATACTGATTTGTAGCCAATAAAACTAAAGTACAGGCCACTTCTGCCTTGATATTATTTAATTCTAACAATTGATAAAATTCCGGATTCTCAGCCCCTGGATTAAAAACAACTCTTTTAGGCTGTGCTTCTATAATATAATTGTAATATTCGCGCTGACGGGCAGGATTTAAATACAACGTAACAGTATCAATATTTTTTACCGGAATTGTTTTTGTATGAATCTTCACGCCGGCAACTTCGCCTTTGTTCTGACCAATTGCCAATACAGTATGTCCTTTTTCAACCAGCATATTTATAGCTTTAAAAGCGTAACGTTCCGGTTTTGTAGTAGCACCAAGAACAAGTGTTTTCTTATTTCTCATTATTTTTAAATATACTGCAAAAGTAATCAAAAAGAATGAGCTTATTTTAGGTTATCTTTTTAGAATTAAAAGCAGTAAAAAACAATATCCTTACATGATCTTAGCTCGAAGTTTTAAAAAATGTCTATTTTTACGGCACTAACCTAAACTCTATGGATTTATTCATTTATTTATTTGCCGCACTGTTTTCAGTATTAAACCCTATCGGCACCGTGCCTATTTTTGTTGGACTGACACAACACGATTCTCAAAAAGAACGTTCCCGAATTTCACTTTGGACCGCTATTAATGTTGGAATCATTTTATTGGTCTCCTATTTTATCGGTCAGTATGTTTTGACTTTTTTTGGAATAAGCATTGATGCTTTAAGAATTGCGGGGGGAATCGTAATTGTAAATTCCGGTTTTTCTTTACTTTCAGGAAAATTCAATAAAAAACGAGGAATCAATAAAAAAATCGAAACGGACGCACAACAAAGAAACGACATCGCTTTAACGCCTTTGGCAATACCAATGCTCGCAGGACCGGGATCAATGTCTCTATTAATTGCTTTTTATCAGGAGCACCACGGAATAAACGAAATTATAATTTCATGTTCCGCTATCCTGGCAATTGCATTTACAATTTTTGCAATCCTTAAAAGTGCTCATTATTTAGCGCGTATACTTGGTGCTTCAGGAATCGTAGCTATTTCCAGAATTGTCGGTTTTATTGTAATTTCAATTGGAATTCAATATATCGTTAGCTCCATCATCAATATTGTTAAAGGAAACCTGATGTAAACACGATCAACATACATCTAATAAAAAAGGGGATAAAACATAGTTTTATCCCCTTTTTTTATATTTAAAAACCTATTTAGCTTCTTGGCAAAAATACTTCAGCCATCATACAGCGGGCACTTCCACCTCCACAAGCTTCGATAGTATCCAAACTGGAACTTAAAATTTCCGCATGATTTTCTAATTGTGCAATTTGTTTCGGAGTCAGACTCTGATGTGCCGATGCACTCATTACAATATATCTCTTATCATTTGTACCTCGAACTTCCAGCATATTTCCGGCAAAATTATTTACCTGTGCTTCGGTGATTAGAATAACTTCCTTTTTATCCGCTTTTAGATTTTCAAGAACCATTTTACGTTCTTTTTTATCATCGATACTATCTGCACAGATAACAGCGAATGTTTCACCCAGACACATCATTACATTCGTATGATAAATCAATTTACGTTCTCCGTCAACCGTTTGAAAAGCTTCAAAAATAACCGGGGCATAATCAAAATCTTCACAGAATTCGATAAACAGCTCTTCATCTGCACGAGGAGACAAAGCGCAGTACGCTTTTGCATTTGCTCTATCCAAAAGCAGACTTCCGGTTCCTTCTAAAAAATAGCCATCTTCTTCTGCCGATGTATAGTCAACTATATTTGAGATCTCAAAGCCATTCTCTTCAAGCGTATCTAAAATATCTTCACGGCGCTCCTGACGACGATTCTCTGCAAACATCGGATACAGTGCCACATCTCCATTTTCATGAAATGAAATCCAGTTATTTGGAAAAATACTATCCGGGGTATCGGTTTCTAAAGTATCTTCAATAACAGTGACATCAACTCCAACTGCTCTGAGTTTCTCAACAAAAGTATCGAATTCCTGTTGTGCTTTTGCATTTACCGTACTTGGTAAAAGTCCGTCTAATACTTTTTGATAATAATTATTTACTGCCGTTTGCTCATTCATTCTGAAAGCTACTGGCCGAATCATTACGATCGCATTTGTAGTTTGTTTCATTTTATATGTTTTTTTTTTCATTTCAAGTTTCAGGTTTCAAGTTTGTGGAACCTGAAACCTGAAACCTGAAACTTTTTTAGTCTCTTATTAATGGTAAAGTGGAACATCTCAACAATCCCTCCTGCTTTGCAATTTCTGCATATGGAATTTCCTCTACCATAAAACCATTAGCACGCAGCCAATTGTTCAGACGGGTAAAATTCTTTTCGGAAACTACAACATTATCGTCGATCGAAAATACGTTTGAAAACATATTATACATTTCGTCTCTTTCGATATGAAACAAATTTTCTTTTCCAAAAAGATTCACCAGATACAAATAATCTGCTTCTTCACGGAAGCCTCTCTTGTAGATAATTCCTTTATCTTTTCCAACAGGCTGAAAACAGCAGTCAAGGTGTAAGGCATTGTCACGAGCTTCTAATTTAGATTTTACCAAATCAAATTCTTTGACAATTTTATTCGGGAACATTTTTCTTAAATATTCAACACCATGCATATTAGTTCTTGCCGTAATGTAATCTTTATAATCACTTCCTTTATAAGTTCCAATAAACACATGATCATTCCACAACATTACATCTCCACCTTCAATATGAACTTCCTCCGGTGGACGAACTACTTTTAACGGATCCATCTGGTCGATTACGTATTGAATTGCATCCAACTCACGTTCTCTGTCTGGCAGAATATTAGATTTCACAAAAGTATCATCTATCACAAAACCTATATCACGGGCAAAAATCTGATTGTAACTCTCAATCATTTCCGGACGATATACTTTTACATCATATTTTTGAAAAACGGCATTAAAAGCATCCATTTCGACAATCATATCTTTTTCGATTGGATAAGTCCCGGCTTTAATATGTTCCAATGATTTAGGATCATAAGCTTCCTCTAAAGATGGAGTTGGCCCATTATGAACTGCAGAACCCAAAACTACTGCCCGCAGTCTAGACGTTTCGTTCTTTATATTTAATTGCAACATAACTATATTGTATTTTGGGCAAAGATAAAAAAAGCTTCACAGGTTAAGTGAAGCTTTAATTTTTTTTTATTTGTTTGACTTAAAGTCTCTCAATGGATGTCCAGTATAAACTTGTCTTGGACGGCCAATTGGCTCTTTGTTTTCACGCATTTCTTTCCATTGCGCAATCCAGCCTGGTAGTCTTCCAATAGCAAACATTACAGTAAACATATCTGTTGGTATCCCTAATGCTCTGTAGATAATTCCAGAGTAGAAATCAACATTAGGATATAAATTTCTTGATTTGAAGTATTCGTCTTCAAGAGCTGCTGACTCTAATTTTTTAGCGATTTCTAAAATAGGATCTTCAACACCTAATGTATCTAATACTTCTTTAGCCGCTTTTTTGATTATTTTCGCTCTAGGATCGAAGCTTTTGTAAACTCTATGACCAAATCCCATTAAACGGAATGGATCATTTTTGTCTTTAGCTTTTGCTAAAAATTTATCCGTATCTCCACCATCTTTGTTGATTTCCTCCAACATTTCAAGTACAGCCTGATTTGCACCACCGTGTAAAGGTCCCCAAAGCGCAGAAACACCTGCGGAAATAGAAGCAAATAAACCAGCATGAGAAGAACCAACCATTCTTACTGTTGAAGTAGAACAATTCTGTTCGTGATCAGCATGAAGAATAAATAGTTTGTCTAATGCATCAATTACAATTGGATTTGCAGAGTATGGTCCTGTAGGCAGTTTAAACATTAACTGCATAAAATTCTCTACGTAACCAGTTGTATTATCGTAATAATTCAACGGGTACCCCATAGATTTTCTATAAGTCCATGTTGCAATTACAAGAAATTTACCCATTGTTTTACAAATGGCCTCGTACATCTCTTTTTCATTTTCAACATTTACTGCTTTTGGGTTGAATGCCGTTAAAGCACTAGTCAAAGCAGACAAAACGCCCATTGGATGAGCTGTTTTTGGAAAACCGTCAATGATATTTTTCATTTCTTCGTTTACCAAAGTATGCTTTTTAATACCATTTTCAAATTGCTCTAATTCCTTAGCAGTTGGTAATTCCCCAAAAATTAAAAGGTAAGATACTTCTAAGAAACTTGCTTTTTCAGCCAAATCTTCAATTGAATATCCTCTGTAACGCAAAATCCCTAATTCTCCATCTAAGAAGGTGATTTCACTCTTACAAGAACCAGAGTTTTTGTATCCCGGGTCTAAAGTAATAATACCAGTTAAATCACGTAATTTGTTAATATCGATAGCTGATTCATTTTCACTCCCCGTGATTACCGGAAGTTCAATTTTTTGACCATCTACTTCTAATGTAGCTATTTTTGACATAATATATCGGAAATAAATCTTATAAAATAATAATTTATCAAATCTAATGAATTTAAGACTAATTAAAAAAAGAATCCTGCTATGAATTTGTTAAAACTCCAAAAAAAAACCATCCGCCGTGGCGGATGGTTTAAATTGAATATATATAACTCTTACAATTATTTAATTTTAAAAGCATTTAAGCCAGGAAAATAAGCTGTACTTCCTAATTCTTCCTCAATTCTTAACAATTGGTTGTATTTTGCCATACGATCAGAACGTGAAGCTGAACCTGTTTTAATTTGCCCACAGTTTAAAGCAACTGCTAAGTCAGCAATTGTATTATCTTCTGTTTCTCCTGAACGGTGAGACATTACTGAAGTATATCCTGCATTTTTAGCCATGTTCACCGCAGCAATAGTTTCTGTCAAAGTACCAATTTGGTTTACTTTTACTAAAATTGAATTAGCAATTCCTTTTTCAATTCCTGTAGACAAACGAGCTACGTTAGTTACGAACAAATCGTCACCTACTAACTGAACTTTATCTCCAATTTTATCGGTTAAGTATTTCCATCCATTCCAGTCGTCTTCATACATACCGTCTTCGATAGAGATAATTGGATATTTAGCAGCCAATTCAGCTAAATAATCCGCTTGCTCTTCTGAAGTTCTGATTTTTCCGGTTTCTCCTTCAAATTTAGTGTAATCGTATTTCCCGTTTACATAAAACTCAGAAGCAGCACAGTCAAGTGCAATCATAATTTCATCACCGAAAGAATATCCAGCCTTTTCAACTGCCAATTTGATAGTATCCAAAGCATCTTCAGTACCTCCGGCCAAGTTTGGCGCAAAACCTCCTTCATCACCTACAGCGGTACTTAAACCTCTATCGTGTAATACTTTTTTCAAGCTATGGAAGATTTCAGTTCCCATTTGCATAGCATGTGTAAAAGAAGTTGCTTTTACAGGGAAAATCATAAACTCCTGAAATGCGATAGGCGCATCAGAGTGAGAACCTCCGTTGATGATGTTCATCATTGGTACTGGCAAAGTGTTAGCAGAAACTCCACCAACATATCTGTACAATGGTAACCCTAATTCGTTAGCAGCAGCTTTTGCAGCAGCTAAAGAAACTCCTAAAATAGCATTAGCTCCTAATTTAGATTTGTTTGGAGTTCCATCCAAGTCAATCATTAACTGGTCAATTGTATTTTGTTCGAAAACAGAAGTACCAACTAATTCTTCAGCAATAACAGTATTTACATTGTTCACTGCATTTAAAACTCCTTTTCCAAGATAAGCTTTACCTCCGTCACGTAATTCAACAGCTTCATGCTCTCCCGTTGATGCTCCAGATGGAACAGCTGCTCTACCTAAAACACCATTTTCAGTTACTACATCAACTTCAATAGTAGGATTACCTCTGGAATCAAGAATTTGTCTAGCGTGAACTTTAATTATAATACTCATTATTTTTATTTTTTTATTAATAAATTATATTTTTTTTTCGAAATTATAAAAATATTTAATAGTAAAAACGTATTCTAACCAATAAACGTCTTTATTTATTAACTACATCGTTTTAGCAGCAGCTTCTTTTATATTCTCAACAAACTGATCGAACAAATAGGAGGAATCATGTGGTCCCGGACTTGCTTCAGGGTGGTATTGTACTGAAAAACAATTCTTATTCTTCATACGCATCCCTGCAACCGTTTCGTCATTTAAATGCAGATGTGTAATCTCCAATTCAGGATGATTATCCAACTGCTCTTTGTTTACAGCGAAACCGTGATTTTGAGAAGTTATTTCACCTTTACCTGTAATTAAATTTTTCACAGGATGATTAATTCCACGATGACCATTAAACATCTTATACGTTTGAACACCATTTGCCAAAGCAATTACCTGATGTCCTAAACAAATCCCAAACAGCGGTTTATCATTTGCTAAAATTTCTTTTGCCACTTCAATAGCTCCAAAAAGCGGATCCGGATCTCCGGGACCATTAGACAAAAAGTATCCATCCGGATTAAATTCTGCCAAATCTTTATACGTTGAGTTATATGGATACACTTTAATATAACAATCTCTTTTAGCCAGATTTCTTAAGATATTCTTTTTTATCCCAAGATCTAAAGCAGATATTTTGTAGGTAGCACTTTCATCACCAAAAAAATAAGGTTCAGTAGTTGAAACTTTTGATGCCAACTCCAAACCTTCCATGTTAGGCACATTTGCCAATTCTTTTTTCAAATCTTCAATCGAAGTACCATCGGTACAAATAACAGCATTCATAGCCCCATTGTCACGAATATAACTTACAAGAGCTCTGGTATCAACATCAGAAATACAAATTAAGTTTTGTTTCGTAAAATAATCTTCCAGACTTCCGGAAGCATCTTCTCTGGAATAATTAAAGCTAAAATTTTTACAAACCAAACCGGCAATTTTGATGCTTTCTGATTCAACTTCAGAATCATTAACACCATAATTTCCAATATGAGTATTAGTCGCTACCATTATTTGACCAAAATAAGAAGGGTCTGTAAAAATCTCCTGGTATCCGGTCATTCCCGTATTAAAACAAACTTCACCAAAAGTCTTACCGCTAATTCCGATAGATTTTCCGTGAAAAATAGTCCCATCACTAAGTAATAAAATGGCGCTTTGTCGTGTTGTGTATTTCATTCTTTAATTTGTATTGTTTTTTAATTGTTTCATGAAATCCCCAATAGGTTTTTCATTTGTAATTAGATATTTTGCAAATTTACTTCTTTAAAAGAGTGCCTCCAAGATTTTTTAAAACTTTCCTCTATAAAAATAAAACCTAAAAAGTCAGATAAGTTAAATTTTAATTTCACTCCAAAAAAATCAAAAAAAAAAGGATAAACTAAAAATTAGTTTATCCTTGATTTCTATAGAATCATTACTTTCATAATTATTCAGAAGCTTCAGTAGTCGTTTCTGCTTCAGCTGCTGGAGCTTCAGGAGTACCTTCAGCTTTTTTAGCTTTACCACCACGACGGCTTTTTGCTTTTTTAACTTCTTTTTTACCTCCATTGTAAAGTTCATTGAAATCTACAAGTTCGATCATTGCCATATCAGCATTATCTCCCAAACGATTTCCAACTTTAATGATACGAGTGTATCCTCCTGGACGGTCACCAACTTTAGCAGCTACGTCTCTGAACAAGTCAGTTACCGCATATTTGCTACGTAAGTAAGCAAAAACAATACGACGGTTGTGAGTCGTATCTTCTTTCGATTTTGTAATTAAAGGCTCAACGAATTGTTTAAGCGCTTTAGCTTTAGCAACAGTAGTGTTAATACGTTTGTGCTCGATAAGAGAACAAGCCATATTAGCCAACATAGCTTTTCTATGTCCAGTCTGTCTGCTTAAGTGATTGAATTTTTTTCCGTGTCTCATTGCTATTTTAAATTTAACCCGCCGTAGCGGATTGAATTATTCTTTATCTAATTTGTATTTAGCTAAATCCATTCCGAAAGTTAAATTCTTCACTGCAACAAGTTCATCAAGTTCAGTTAAAGATTTTTTACCAAAATTACGGAATTTCATTAGGTCATTTTTATTGAACGATACTAAATCACCAAGTGTATCAACTTCAGCCGCTTTCAAGCAATTTAATGCTCTCACAGATAAATCCATATCAACAAGCTTAGTTTTAAGCAATTGTCTCATATGCAATGACTCTTCATCATACGATTCTGTTTGTGCAATTTCGTCAGCCTCGAGTGTAATTCTTTCGTCAGAGAACAACATGAAGTGGTGAATTAAAACTTTAGCAGCTTCAGTAAGAGCATCTTTAGGATTAATAGAACCATCAGTTTTAATTTCAAAAACTAATTTTTCATAATCTGTCTTTTGCTCAACACGGAAGTTTTCAATTGCATATTTTACATTTTTTACCGGAGTAAAAATAGAATCTGTAAAAATAGTTCCAATTGCAGCATTCTGTTTTTTGTTCTCCTCAGCAGGAACATATCCTCTACCTTTTTCGATTGTTAAATCGAAGTTCAATTTGATTTTAGAATCTAAATTACAGATAACAAGGTCTGGATTCAAAACTTGAAAACCTGAAATAAATTTTTGAAAATCACCTGCTGTCAATTGATCTTTACCGGAAACAGAAATTGTAACTGCTTCATTATCGATATCTTCAATTTGACGTTTGAAACGCACTTGCTTTAGATTAAGGATAATTTCGGTAACATCTTCAACAACACCTGAAATAGTAGAAAACTCATGATCTACACCTTCGATACGAACAGATGTAATTGCATAACCTTCTAATGCTGAAAGCAAAACTCTTCTAAGTGCATTACCAACTGTCAATCCGTAACCAGGTTCTAAAGGTCTAAATTCAAATTTACCTTCAAAATCGGTTGAATCGATCATGATAACTTTATCGGGCTTTTGAAAATTAAATATTGCCATAAATTTCGACTAAGTCAATTATTATTTGTTGTACAACTCTACGATTAATTGTTCTTTAATGTTTTCTGGAATTTGTAGTCTTGCAGGCACAGAAACGAAAGTTCCTTCTTTAAGATCATTGTTCCAAGTAATCCATTCATAAACATGACTTGAATTTGACAAAGAACGTTCGATAGCTTCTAAAGATTTAGATTTTTCACGAACTGCTACTTTATCACCAGGCTTAAGGTGGTAAGAAGGAATATTTACAACTTCACCATTAACAGTAATGTGTCTGTGAGATACGATTTGACGCGCACCTCTTCTAGATGGAGCAATTCCCATTCTAAAAACAACATTATCTAATCTTGCTTCACATAATTGTAATAAAACTTCACCAGTTACTCCTTTAGTTGCTGATGCTTTTTCGAATAAATTTCTGAATTGTTTTTCTAAAATTCCGTAAGAATATTTAGCTTTTTGCTTTTCCATTAACTGAACAGCGTACTCAGATTTTTTTCCTCTTTTTTTAGCCATCCCGTGTTGTCCAGGTGGGTAATTTCTTTTTTCGAATGATTTATCATCTCCGAAGATTGCTTCGCCAAATTTACGAGCGATTTTGGTTTTAGGACCAGTATATCTTGCCATTTTAAAAAAAATTTAAGGTAGAGATTATGAATTCAGGTCTAATCCTTCGATAATCTATGCTCTACCTTGTTTATACTATGAATAAATAAAATTAAACTCTACGTCTCTTTGGAGGACGACATCCGTTGTGAGGCATTGGAGTAACATCGATAATCTCAGTAACTTCAATTCCACCGTTATGAATAGAACGGATAGCAGACTCACGTCCGTTTCCTGGTCCTTTTACATAAACTTTCACTTTTTTAAGTCCTGCCTCAAGAGCTACTTTACTACAATCTTCTGCTGCCATTTGAGCTGCATACGGAGTGTTCTTTTTAGAACCTCTGAAACCCATTTTACCAGCTGAAGACCAAGAAATAACTTCACCTTTCTTATTAGTCAAAGAAATGATAATGTTGTTGAAAGTGGCAGAAATATGAGCTTCACCCGTTGATTCAACGATAACTTTACGTTTTTTTGCAGTTGCTTTAGCCATATTACTTATTATTTAGTTGCTTTTTTCTTGTTAGCAACAGTTTTTCTTTTACCTTTTCTTGTTCTAGAGTTGTTTTTAGTTCTTTGCCCTCTTAACGGAAGACCAGATCTATGACGGATACCTCTGTAACAACCAATATCCATTAAACGTTTGATGTTTAAAGAAACTTCAGAACGTAATTCTCCTTCAATTTTGTAAAATGAAACTGCATCACGAATTGCTCCGATCTCGTCATCATTCCAATCTTGAACTTTTTTATCTTGGCTAACTTGAGCTTTTTCTAAAATCTCAATAGCTCTACTTTTTCCTAATCCAAAGATGTAGGTAAGTGCGATAACACCTCTCTTATTTTTTGGGATATCTACCCCTGCTATTCTTGCCATAATTATCCTTGTCTTTGTTTAAATCTAGGATTCTTTTTGTTTATTACGTACAATCTCCCTTTTCTACGCACGATAATGCACTCGGCACTTCTCTTTTTTACTGATGCTCTAACTTTCATAGTGAATTTGCTTTAGGCTTTAGGCTTTAGGCTTTAGGCATAAGTTTTATTGCTTAATGCTTATTGCCTATTGCTTACAGCTTTTTAATATCGATAAGTAATTCTTGCTTTTGACAAATCGTAAGGACTCATTTCCAATTTCACTTTATCACCAGGTAATAACTTGATGTAATGCATACGCATCTTACCGGAAATATGAGCAATTACAATATGTCCATTTTCTAACTCTACACGGAACATCGCATTTGATAATGCTTCGATGATTGATCCGTCTTGTTCTATTGCTGATTGTTTTGCCATAAATATATTAAGCTACCGCTTTTCTATTTTTACCAGTCTTCATTAAACCATCATAATGTTTGTTTAACAAGTACGAATTGATTTGTTGAATAGTATCTATTGCAACTCCAACCATAATTATTAATGAGGTACCTCCAAAAAACATTGCCCAAGATTGTTGTACATCCATAATACTTACAACAATAGCTGGGAACACAGCAATCAAAGCAAGGAATAAAGATCCTGGGAAAGTTATTAAAGACATCACTTTATCAAGGAAGTCTGAAGTTTCAGCTCCCGGACGAACTCCAGGAATAAAACCACCGCTTCTTTTTAAATCATCGGCCATTTTGTTAGTAGGAACAGTGATTGCAGTATAAAAGAATGTAAATACAATAATTAAAGTTGCAAATACAAAATTGTACCAAAATCCGAACATATTACTAAACGCACCAACAATAGATTGTGATGTGTCTGATTTAGACAATCCAGCTACAGCTGCAGGAATAAACATAATTGCCTGAGCAAAGATGATTGGCATAACTCCTGAAGCGTTAAGCTTAAGAGGAATCCATTGTCTGTTACCACCAGCTAAATCCTGCTCGTAATCTCCAGTTGTCGTACGACGAGCGTACTGAACCGGGATTCTGCGTACTGCCATTGTAAGCAATACACAAGAAATGATTACTAATAACCACACGATAATCTCAATAACTAACAACATTGGACCTCCATTGTTATTGGTAACTCTGGTTGTGAATTCTTGTATAAAAGCTTGCGGTAAGCGCGCTAAAATACCAACCATAATCAATAATGAAATTCCATTTCCAATACCTTTATCTGTAATTTTTTCTCCAAGCCACATAGCAAAAATTGTACCTGTAACTAAGATAATAACTGACGAGAACAAAAATTCAGGTGAATTAAAGCCTAGTAAGAATGCACTACCAGGCAATGTTCTGTACAAATTATAGATATAAGTTGGACCTTGAACCAGTGTAATAGCTATAGTCAACCAACGAGTGATTTGATTAATCTTTTTTCTACCACTCTCTCCATCGTTTTGAAGTTTTTGCAAATAAGGAATCGCAATTCCCATTAACTGAACAACAATAGATGCAGAAATATAAGGCATAATACCTAAAGCAAAAACTGAAGCTTTAGAGAAAGCACCCCCTGTAAACATGTCCAGGATAGATCCTAAACCATTTTTAGTTTGTCCCGCTAAACCTGTTAACTGAGTTGCGTCAATTCCAGGAAGCGTAACGTGTGCACCAAAACGATATACTAAAAGCAATCCTAATGTAATTAAGATTCTATTTTTCAGTTCTTCGATTTTCCAAACATTACTTATTGATTCAATAAATTTCTTCATCTTAATAGATAAGTTATATAGTTACAGCTTCTCCACCAGCAGCTTCGATAGCAGCTTTTGCAGTAGCGGTAAATTTGTGGGCAGTTACTTTTAATTTTGCTTTCAACTCTCCTCTACCTAAAATCTTAACGATTTCATTTTTGGTAGCTAGACGATTTGCTACGAAATCTGTCATAGAAACAGAATCAGTAATCACACCATTGTCTACTAATAATTGAAGCGTATCTAAATTAACACCTTCGTATTCTTTACGATTGATGTTTGTGAAACCAAACTTAGGCACACGTCTTTGAAGTGGCATTTGTCCTCCTTCAAAACCAATCTTTTTAGAATAACCAGAACGAGATTTTGCTCCTTTGTGACCTCTTGCAGAAGTACCACCTTTTCCAGAACCTTCTCCTCTACCTAATCTTTTATTTTGATTGTGTGTTGACCCTTCAGCTGGTTGTAAGTTACTTAAATTCATAACAGTATTTGTTATTTAGCTTCTTCTACAGAAACTAAGTGTTTAACTTTGTTTATCATCCCAAGGATTGCAGGATTTGAATCATGCTCTACAACTTGTCCCATTTTACGTAGACCTAAAGCTTCCAAACCTCTTTTTTGAGAAAGAGGGCAGTTGATTTTGCTTCTTACTTGTTTTACTAATAATTTAGCCATAATTTCCTTGAATTAACCTTTAAAAACTTTTTCTAAAGAAACACCTCTTTGTTTTGCAACAGTATGAGCGCTTCTCATTTGTAATAAAGCATCAAAAGTTGCTTTTACCACGTTATGAGGATTTGATGATCCTTGAGATTTAGATAATACATCGTGAATACCTACTGATTCAAGAACTGAACGAACAGCTCCACCAGCAATAACTCCTGTACCATGAGAAGCAGGAATTAAGAATACACGTGCACCACCAAATTTACCTTTTTGTTCGTGAGGAACAGATTGTCCGTTCAAAGGAATTTTCACTAAATTTTTCTTAGCATCTTCTACTGCTTTCGCAATTGCTTCAGAAACGTCTTTAGATTTTCCTAATCCATGACCAACTACTCCGTTTTCATCACCTACAACTACAATAGCAGAAAAACCGAAAGCTCTACCACCTTTTGTAACCTTAGTAACACGATTAACACTTACCAGACGATCTTTAAGTTCAAGACCACTTGGTTTTACCAATTCTACATTTTTGTATTTAGACATAATATATTAGAATTTAAGTCCAGCCGCTCTTGCGCCTTCTGCTAATGATTTAATACGACCGTGGTATAAATATCCACCTCTGTCAAAAGTGATGGTATCGATCCCGGCTTTTAACGCTTTCTCTGCAACTAGTTTTCCAACAGCAGCAGCTACTTCAACGTTAGTACCTTTTCCTATTTCTTTTTCTCTTGAAGATGCAGCTAATAAAGTAACTCCATTTACATCATCAATAAGTTGAGCGTAAATTTCTTTGTTACTTCTAAATACAGATAGTCTTGGGTTAGCAGCAGTACCACTAATCGATTTTCTAATTCTGAATCTAATTCTCTGTCTTCTATCAGATTTTGTTAATGACATAATCTTATTTTTTAAGCTGATTTACCTGCTTTTCTTCTTAATACTTCACCCACAAATTTAACACCTTTTCCTTTGTATGGCTCAGGCTTACGGAAACCTCTGATTTTCGCAGCAACCTGACCTAAAAGTTGTTTATCAAATGATGTTAATTTTACGATAGGGTTCTTTCCTTTTTCAGATATTGTTTCTAAAGCTACTTCTGGAGCAATTTCTAAAACAATATTGTGAGAATATCCAAGAGCTAAATCTAACTTTTGACCTTGGTTTGAAGCTCTATAACCAACTCCAACTAATTCAAGTTCTTTTGTAAAACCTTCAGATACACCAACAATCATATTACTGATTAAAGATCTGTACAATCCGTGTTTTGCTCTTTGGTCTTTATGATCAGACGATCTTTCAACTTGTACTTGATCGCCTTCAACTGTTACAGTAACGTCCGAAAACTCCTGAGTTAGTTGACCTTTTTTTCCTTTTACTGTAATGATACCGTCTTTAACTTCTACAGTTACGTCAGCAGGGATTACAATTGGGCTTTTACCTATTCTTGACATCTTATTTAGTCTTTAAAATTAGTATACGTAACAAATTACTTCACCACCTACATTTAATTGTTTCGCTTGTTTTCCAGTCATAAGACCTTTTGAAGTTGAAACAATAGCAATTCCTAATCCGTTAAGGATTCTTGGTAATTTGGCAGCACCTGCGTATTTACGTAAACCAGGTTTACTAATTCTTTGGATATCTTTAATTACAGGCTCTTTAGTATCTTTATCATACTTCAAAGCGATCTTGATTGAACCCTGAACAGAGTTGTCTTCAAATTTGTAACTCAAGATATAACCTTGATCAAATAAGATCTTAGTTATTTCTTTTTTTAGATTAGAAGCTGGAATTTCAACAACTTTGTGGTTTGCAGCCACAGCGTTACGAACTCTAGTCAAATAATCTGCAATAGGATCTGTATACATATGTATTTGATTGCGATTATGGTTTTCGGGAGACACCCGTCTCCCGAACCTTTAATCAATTAAAATTATTTTTCGGTTTGCAAAAGTAATAACTTATTGCGAGATTACCAAGAAGCCTTTTTTACTCCAGGGATTAATCCATTATTTGCCATCTCACGGAAAGTTACACGTGAAATACCAAATTGACGAATATAACCTCTTGGTCTACCTGTTAATTTACAACGGTTGTGTAAACGAACTGGTGAAGCATTTTTAGGTAATCTTTGTAAGCCTTCATAATCTCCAGCTTCTAATAAAGCTTTTCTTTTTTCAGCGTACTTAGCTACCGTTTTCTCTCTTTTCACCTCACGGGCTTTCATTGATTCTTTAGCCATGTCTTAATTCTTTTTAAAAGGTAAACCTAATTCAGCCAATAACGACTTTGCTTCTTTGTCTGTTTTTGCAGTAGTAACAAAAGTAATATCCATTCCTGAAATTTTGTTTACTTTGTCAATATCAATTTCCGGAAAAATGATTTGCTCTAAAACTCCAAGGTTGTAATTACCTCTTCCGTCGAAACCAGTAGCTTTGATACCACTAAAATCTCTAACGCGTGGTAAAGCAGAAGTAATAAGTCTATCTAAAAACTCATACATTCTCTCTCCACGTAAAGTAACTTTTGCTCCAATAGGCATCCCTTTTCTCAATTTGAATGACGCAACGTCTTTCTTTGAAATTGTAGATACTGCTTTTTGTCCAGTGATCTTTGTTAACTCATCAACTGCATAGTCAATAAGTTTTTTATCAGATACAGCTGCACCAACTCCACGGCTCAAAACGATTTTTTCAAGTTTAGGAACTTGCATTACGTTTGTATATCCGAATTCTTCTTTAAGAGCAGAGATTACTCTACTCTTATATTCTTCTTTTAGTCTAGGTGTATATGCCATTACTATAGTACTTGATTAGATTTTTTTGAAAATCTTACTTTCTTATCTCCTTCTACTCTAATACCAACTCTAGTTGTTTCCTTAGTTTTAGGATCAATTAGTGAAATGTTAGATATTTGTATAGAAGCTTCTTTCTTAACGATACCACCTTGAGGGTTTTTAGCACTTGGTTTTGTATGTTTTGAAACCATGTTTACACCTTCAACTATCGCTTTATTTTTCTCACGGTAAACACGTAATACTTTACCTTCAGCACCTTTATGGTCCCCAGCAATAACTCTTACGATATCTCCTGATTTAATTTTTAGCTTTATCATCTTAAAACGAATTAAAGCACTTCTGGTGCTAATGATACAATTTTCATGAATTGTTTTTCACGAAGTTCTCTTGCTACCGGACCAAAAACACGTGTTCCTCTCATTTCCCCTGCAGCGTTCAAAAGAACACATGCATTATCATCGAAACGGATATAAGAACCATCAGCTCTTCTCACTTCTTTTTTGGTACGTACAACAACTGCAGTTGAAACAGCTCCTTTTTTCACGTTACCGTTTGGAGTTGCATCTTTAATAGATACTACAATCTTGTCACCAACAGAGGCATACCTTCTTTTGGTACCTCCTAAAACACGGATAGTTAAAACTTCTTTTGCTCCCGTGTTATCTGCTACTTTTAGTCTTGATTCCTGTTGTACCATAATTATTTAGCTCTTTCTAAGATTTCAACTAATCTCCAACATTTTGTTTTACTTAAAGGACGCGTTTCGCTAATTCTTACAGTATCTCCAATGTTACAGTCGTTTGTTTCGTCGTGTGCAACATATTTCTTAGTTTTCAACACGAACTTACCGTATAATGGGTGTTTTACTTTTCTTACTTCAGCAATAACAATAGACTTATCCATTTTATTTGAAGTAACAACACCTATTCTTTCTTTTCTTAAATTTCTTTTTTCTTCCATCTTTCAGCAGAATACAATTATTGTAACTCTCTTTTAGTTAACTCTGTAGCCAATCTTGCAACTGTTCTTCTTACACTTCTAATTTGAAGTGGGTTTTCAATTGGAGAAATAGCGTGAGCCATTTTTAGGTCAGCATATATTTTCTTAGTTTGACTAAGTTTTTCTTGCAACTCCGCTGCAGAAAGATCTTTTATTTCTGATTGTTTCATAATATAAATTTAATTATGCTTCGAAATCTCTAGCAACGACGAATTTAGTTTTTACTGGAAGTTTTTGCGCTGCAAGACGTAAAGCCTCTTTTGCAACTGACAATGGAACTCCTCCAACTTCAAACATAATTCTTCCTGGTTTAACAACAGCAGCCCAATACTCAACTGCTCCTTTACCTTTACCCATACGTACTTCAAGAGGTTTCTTAGTAATAGGCTTGTCTGGAAATATTTTAATCCATAATTGTCCTTCTCTCTTCATGTAACGAGTTGCAGCGATACGTGCAGCTTCGATTTGACGAGAAGTCAAGAACATTCCATCTTCATGTACAGATTTAATACCAAACATTCCATTAGAAAGTTCATGCCCTCTTTGAGAGTTACCTTTCATCTTACCTTTTTGTACCTTACGGTATTTTGTTCTTTTAGGCTGTAACATTTTTCTTTAGTTTAAAAATTTACTTTCTTTTACGAGCGTCTGGTTTTCCACCTTTATTAAAAGGCTTTCTGTCTCCTCTTGGAGAATCGCCACCTTTACCACCACCAGTTCCAGATTGTTTTTTATCCATTCCTGCAAGTGGAGAAAGATCTCTCTTTCCATAAACTTCACCTTTCATGATCCATACTTTGATACCCATTCTACCGTAAGTAGTGTGAGCTTCAGCCAAAGCATAGTCAATATCAGCTCTGAAAGTTGATAGAGGAATTCTACCTTCTTTGAAACCTTCTGAACGCGCCATCTCAGCACCATTCAAACGACCAGAAATCAAAACTTTGATACCTTCAGCGTTCATACGCATAGAAGCAGCAATAGCCATTTTGATTGCACGTCTGTAAGAAATACGGCTTTCGATTTGACGAGCGATGCTTGTCGCCACAAGATAAGCATCTAACTCAGGTCTTTTAATTTCAAAGATGTTGATTTGAACCTCTTTGTCAGTAACTTTCTTAAGTTCTTCTTTCAACTTGTCTACCTCTTGTCCACCTTTTCCGATAATGATACCAGGTCTAGCAGTAGTGATAGTAACGGTTACAAGTTTCAAAGTTCTCTCGATGATTACTTTAGATACACTAGCTTTTGATAAACGAGCGTGGATATACTTTCTGATTTTGTGATCTTCGGCAAGTTTATCACCGTAGTCATTTCCACCATACCAGTTTGAGTCCCACCCTCTGATGATACCAAGTCTATTTCCAATTGGATTTGTCTTTTGTCCCATGCTGCTTAAGAATTGCTTTGTGTGTTATTGATAGCTCCAAGCACGATTGTAACGTGGTTAGAACGTTTTCTTATTCTGTGTGCACGACCTTGTGGAGCTGGACGAAGTCTTTTCAACATCATTCCACCATCTACTCTGATCTCTTTAACAAATAATCCAGCTTCTTCTAAATTACCTTCACTATTTTTTTGCTCCCAGTTGTTGATTGCAGATAATAATAGTTTCTCTAATTTTCTTGAAGCTTCTTTAGAACTGAATCTTAAGATGTTAAGTGCTCTTTCTACCTTCTGACCTCTTACCAAGTCCGCTACTAAGCGCATTTTTCTAGGTGAAGTAGGGCAGTTATTCAATTTTGCGAAAGCAATAGACTTATTAGCCTCTTTTCTCGCATCTGCTGTTTCTCTTTTACGAACTCCCATTGCTTCTTATTTTTTACCTTTATTTTTTGCTCCAGCATGACCTCTAAAAGATCTAGTTGGTGAAAACTCTCCTAATTTGTGACCTACCATGTTTTCTGTTACGTAAACCGGTACAAATTGACGACCGTTATGAACTGCGATAGTTTGTCCAACAAAGTCTGGAGTAATCATGGAAGCTCTAGACCAAGTCTTTACTACTCCATTTTTTCCGCTTTCAATGTTTTCCTGAACTTTCTTGTCTAACTTATAATGAACGAAAGGTCCTTTTTTTAATGAACGTGCCATATCTTATTATTTCTTTCTACGTTCTACGATATACTTGTTACTCGGGTTTTTCTTAGAACGAGTTCTGTAACCTTTAGCTGGCAATCCGTTTCTTGAACGTGGGTGCCCTCCAGAAGAACGTCCTTCACCACCTCCCATAGGGTGATCAACTGGGTTCATCGCTACTGGTCTAGTTCTAGGTCTTCTTCCTAACCATCTTGTTCTACCTGCTTTTCCAGATACAACTAATTGGTGATCAGAATTAGAAACAGCTCCAATTGTAGCCGAACATGTTAACAAGATTAATCTTGTCTCTCCTGATGGCATTTTAATTGTAGCGTATTTTCCGTCTCTTGCCATTAACTGAGCAAAAGTTCCAGCTGAACGAGCAATAACTGCTCCTTGTCCTGGACGTAACTCAATACAAGATATAACAGTTCCAAGAGGAATTCTGCTTAAAGGCAATGTATTACCAATCTCTGGTTGAGATTCTGGACCAGAAACTAATTTCTGACCAACTTTCAATCCGTTTTGAGCGATAATATAAGTTTTCTCTCCATCAGCATAAGCTAATAAAGCGATAAATGCAGTACGATTTGGATCGTATTCGATTGATTTCACAGTAGCTGGAATTCCAACTTTAGTTCTTTTGAAATCAATAATACGATATCTCTGCTTGTGACCACCACCCGTATAACGCATGGTCATCTTTCCTTGACTATTTCTACCTCCAGAGTTTTTTATCGGCGCTATCAAAGAGCGTTCCGGCTTATCAGTTGTAATGGCGTCATAACCATTCACAACTCTAAATCGCTGACCTGGGGTAATAGGTTTTAATTTTCTTACTGACATTTTTCTATCTTAGATATTGTTGTAAAAATCAATTGTTTCTCCTTCTTGTACTTGTACAATTGCTTTTTTAATAGCATTTGTCTTTCCACTGATTAAACCACTTTTAGTGTATTTTGTAGTTCTATCCGGTCTTACGTTCATCGTGTTAACTGAAACGATAGTTACTCCATAAGCAGCTTCAACAGCTTTCTTAATTTGAACTTTGTTTGCTTTTTTGTCAACAACGAATCCGAAGCGGTTTAAAACTTCACTTTCTTTGGTTACTTTTTCCGTTACTATAGGTCTAATTATGATACTCATATTCCTATTATTTACTTAAATTTTCTTCAATTAACTCCAAAGAACCTTCTAAAAGCACTAAATTGTTAGTGTTTAAAATAGCGTAAGTGCTTAATTCTGAGCTAGTTACGACATTAGAAGCCTTTAAATTGCGTGACGACAAATATACATTTTTATTCGACTCTCCCAACACAAATAAGGATTTTTTATTCTCTAACCCTAAAGCTTTCAAAACGTTAATGAAATTTTTAGTGTTTGGCGCTTCAAAATTAAAGTCTTCAAGAACGATAATATTCGACTCTTTTGCTTTGATTGAGAAAGCTGATTTTCTTGCCAATCTTTTCAAGCCTTTATTCAATTTAAATGAATAACTTCTTGGTCTTGGTCCGAAAATTGTTCCACCACCTTTAAACAATGGATTTTTGATACTTCCCGCACGAGCTGTACCAGTTCCTTTTTGTTTTTTAATCTTACGTGTACTTCCTGTCACTTCAGCTCTTTCTTTAGCTTTGTGAGTCCCTTGTCTTTGATTAGCAAGATATTGCTTAACATCAAGGTATACAGCGTGATTGTTTGGTTCAATTGCGAATACTGAATCAGAAAGTTGAACTTTTCTTCCAGTATCTTTTCCGTTGAAATCTAATACTTTTACTTCCATTACTTCTGAATGATTACATAAGAGTTTTTATGTCCAGGAACACATCCTTTAATAACAAGTAGGTTCTTTTCAGCCACTACTTTTAAAACTCTAAGGTTTTGAACTTTTACATTGTCTCCTCCCATTCTTCCAGCCATACGCATTCCTTTGAATACTCTAGATGGATAAGAAGATGCTCCTACAGAACCTGGCGCTCTTAAACGGTTGTGTTGACCGTGAGTTGCTTGTCCAACACCACCAAATCCGTGACGCTTAACAACCCCTTGAAAACCTTTACCTTTAGATACACCTTGTACATCTACAAATTCTCCTTCAGAAAAAATAGAAACATCAATAAGATCTCCTAATTTTTGCTCAGTTGCAAAATCTTGAAATTCAACGACTTTTTTCTTAGCTACAGTTCCAGCTTTTTTAAAGTGACCTAAAGCCGCTTTAGTGGAATGTTTCTCGTTTTTGTCATCGAAACCAAGTTGCAACGCTTCGTACCCGTCAACACCTTTGGTTCTGACTTGGGTAACAACACAAGGACCAGCTTCGATTACTGTACAAGGAATGTTTTTCCCGTTTTCGTCGAAAATACTAGTCATGCCGATTTTTTTACCAATTAACCCAGACATAAATATTAATTATTAATTACTAAAATTCCCTTCAATTTGAAAATAACAGAAATTTCCAAACAGGGAGTGCAAAAGTAGATATTAAAATTGAATATACCAAACAGTTAGAAAAATTAAATAGCTCATTATCAAAAACCAAGCTTCAAAACAACCTCAAAAACAACCTTGTTTTTTTCCAATACTGAAATCATTTTTTACATTTTCAACTCTTTCACACTTAACAATTAATTAATAAAACCACAACAAAAAACACTCGAATCCCCTTAAAACAAAGGACTTTATGAAAATTTGCAGAAAAATTAAAAATAAAAAAACCTCAAAATCACATCGTAAAAAAGCATTATTTTAAAACAAAAAAAAGCGAGACATTTCTGACTCGCTTTTTATATAAAAAATATAAAAAAATTATACTTTTATCTCTACTTCAACACCACTTGGCAATTCAAGTTTCATTAAAGCATCAATAGTTTTAGATGAAGATGAATAAATATCAATCAATCTCTTGTATGACATTACTTCAAATTGCTCTCTCGCTTTTTTGTTAACGTGCGGAGAACGCAACACAGTGAAAAGTTTTTTGTGAGTTGGCAACGGTATTGGACCTGTTACAACTGCACCAGTAGTTTTTACTGTTTTCACGATCTTTTCAGCAGATTTATCTACCAACATGTGATCGTAAGACTTTAGTTTTATTCTGATTTTTTGACTCATTTTCTTAAGAATTAAGCGTTACCTTTTGCTTTTTTAATTACCGCTTCTGAAATATTAGAAGGCGTTTCTGCATAGTGAGAAAACTCCATTGTTGAAGTAGCTCTACCAGAAGACAATGTTCTCAATGTCGTAACATATCCAAACATCTCTGATAACGGCACATCAGCTTTAATAGTTTTTGCACCATTTCTATCCCCCATATCATTAACCTGACCTCTACGACGGTTGATATCACCTACGATATCTCCCATGTTTTCTTCAGGAGTAATAACCTCCATTTTCATGATTGGCTCAAGAACAATTGCACCAGCAGCTTTAGCTACTTCTCTATAACCCATTCTGGCAGCTAACTCAAAAGAAAGCGCATCAGAATCGACAGGGTGAAAAGATCCGTCTGTCAAAGTTACTTTCAAACTATCCACTTGATAACCAGCCAAAGGACCAGTTTTCATAGCTTCACGGAAACCTTTTTCTACAGATGGAATATATTCTTTAGGAACGTTACCACCTTTTACAGCATTAATAAACTGTAATCCTTTTGGAACCTTACCATCAACTTCATCAGCAGGCTCAAGTGTAAATACGATATCACCGAATTTACCACGACCTCCAGATTGTTTTTTGTAAGTTTCTCTGTGTGTTGCAGATCTTGTAAACGCTTCTTTATACTCAACTTGAGGCTCACCTTGGTTTACTTCAACTTTAAATTCACGTTTCATACGATCTACCAAGATATCTAAGTGAAGCTCACCCATACCCGAGATAATTGTTTGACCAGAAGCCTCATCAGTTCTAACTGTAAAAGTTGGATCTTCCTCAGCTAATTTAGCCAAAGCCATACCCATTTTATCTACGTCAGCCTTTGTTTTTGGCTCAATAGCAATACCAATTACCGGTGCAGGGAATTTCATAGACTCTAAAATAATTGGGTGTTTTTCATCACACAATGTATCTCCGGTTTTAATATCTTTAAATCCAACAGCAGCTCCAATATCTCCAGCCTCAATATATTCGATTGGATTTTGTTTGTTAGCATGCATTTGGTAAATACGAGAAATTCTTTCTTTACTACCAGAACGTGTATTCAACACATAAGAACCAGCATCTAAACGACCAGAATAAGCACGGAAGAAAGCTAAACGACCAACGAACGGGTCAGTAGCAATTTTAAATGCTAAAGCTGCAAATGGCTCTTTAACATCTGGCTTACGCAAGATTTTAGTTTGATCTTCTTCTAATAATTCAGCATCATCAGGATGAATCCCTTCGATACCTTCTTTATCCATTGGAGATGGCAAATACTTACATACTGCATCTAACATGAACTGAACCCCTTTATTTTTGAAAGAAGAACCAGCAATCATAGGAATGATAGCCATATCAATTGTAGCAGCTCTAAGCGCCACATTAATTTCTTCCTCAGTAATAGAGTTTTCATCCTCCATGAATTTCTCCAACAAATTCTCATCATAATCAGCTACTGCCTCAATAAGAATCGATCTGTACTCTTTTACTTCTGCAACCATATCCTCAGGGATAGGCACGATATCAAAAGTAGCTCCCTGAGTAGCATCATGCCAAACAATAGCTTGGTTTTTTACTAAATCAACAACACCTTTAAAATCGTTTTCTTCACCAATTGGCAAAGTGATCGCAACAGCATTAGATTTCAACATATCACGAACTTGTTGACAAACTGCCAAAAAGTTAGATCCTTGACGGTCCATTTTATTAACAAACCCCATACGTGGAACCCTGTATTGATCAGCAAGTCTCCAGTTAGTTTCTGATTGAGGCTCAACACCATCAACAGCACTAAATAAAAATACTAAACCATCCAATACACGCAAAGAACGGTTTACCTCTACCGTAAAGTCAACGTGTCCAGGAGTATCAATAATATTAAAGTGATAAGGCAATGTTTCAGGCAACGATTTCCCTTGCTCAGTTGGAAAATTCCACTCACAAGTTGTAGCTGCTGAAGTAATTGTAATACCTCTTTCTTGCTCTTGAGCCATCCAGTCCATTGTTGCAGCACCATCGTGTACCTCACCAATTTTGTGTGACTTTCCAGTATAAAAAAGAATACGCTCAGTTGTTGTTGTTTTACCAGCATCAATGTGAGCAGCAATTCCGATATTTCTTGTATATTTTAAATCTCTAGCCATTTCTTTACGAATTAAAATCTAAAGTGAGAGAATGCTTTATTAGCTTCTGCCATTTTGTGAGTATCCATTCTTTTCTTAACCGCAGCACCTTCTTCTTTAGCAGCTGCTAAACATTCTGACGCTAAACGTTGTGCCATAGATTTTTCATTTCTTCTTCTTGAATAAAGTATTAACCACTTCATTGCCATAGAAATTTTTCTGTCTGGACGAATCTGCATTGGAATTTGAAATGTAGCTCCACCTACTCTACGGCTACGTACTTCTACGTGAGGCATAACGTTTGTTAAAGCATCTTTCCAAATTTCTAATGAAGTTTTCTCATCATTTTGCTTTTTAGATTCGATGATATCAATTGCATCATAAAATACTTTGAAAGCTGTAGATTTCTTACCATCCCACATTAAGTTGTTCACGAAACGTGTTACCAATTGGTCATTAAACCTTGGATCTGGTAAAAGTGGTCTTTTCTTTGCCGCTCTTTTTCTCATGTCTTTTTTTTAAATAAAAAGTTATAGGTTATCCGTTAAATGTTATGTGTTACAGATTTCAAGCACATGCTTAAAGCCCCAACCCTTAACTCCTAACCTCCAACTCTTAACGTTTTAAATTACTTTTTTGCTTCTTTTGGGCGTTTAGCACCGTACTTAGATCTTCTTTGCGTTCTTCCTGCAACTCCTGACGTGTCAAGCGCTCCACGAACGATATGATATCTAACACCTGGTAAATCTTTTACCCTTCCACCTCGCACTAATACTATCGAGTGCTCTTGTAAATTGTGTCCTTCTCCAGGGATGTAAGCATTCACTTCATTACCATTTGTCAAACGTACACGCGCAACTTTACGCATTGCAGAGTTTGGTTTTTTTGGTGTAGTAGTGTAAACACGCGTACAAACCCCTCTTCTTTGAGGACAAGAATCTAAAGCAACCGATTTACTCTTCTTAGTGATCTGAGTTCTTCCTGTTCTTACTAATTGTTGAATTGTTGGCATAATTAATACTAAAAATTTATTATGTATATTAAATTCCCGCTTTTTACGGGGTTGCAAATGTATAAAATATTTTTCACTATACAAACGTTAATTCATTAATTTTCAATAACATTATTTAAGCATATGATTTTACAAACAAACAATAGATATTTGTAATACTTTTAATTTAATGAAACAATTGCTTTTGAAACAACTTTTACCCCTCCTATTTTTTCTAGTCGGCATCTCTTCTTATGCTCAAAATCTTCATTTACAAATTAAAGGAACAAACCAAACCGAAACGCAAATTATTGATTCACTGAATTACTCAGAAAACCACACTAACATAAAATCACTTTTCGAAGAAGTTAAAAATGTATCTAAAAAATTAACCAGACAGGGATATCTCGACCATGTTATACTTGAAACAAAAAAAACAAACGATAGTACTTTTATCTCCAAAATCGATTTAAAAAGCAAAACAAAAGAAGTCCATATATATATAGGAACCAATCACAGCTTTTTTGATGAAGCAAAAATCAAAAATGACACTTTAATTCTAGCATATGAAGAGTTGGAAAGCTATCTAAACCAAAAAACATTAGACGCCGAAAAAGCAGGTTTCGCCTTAAACAAACTAAAACTTGAAAACCTACAAAAAAAGAATTCAATTATTTACGCGGAGTTAAACTATAAATCCGAAAAAAAACGCATCGTAAATTCCATTATTCTAACTCAGACTGACCTGACAAAAAGAGATTATTTTCCAAAAGGGCATCTAAAACAGCTTAAAAAGAAATACCTAAACAAGACTTTCAATCAGGAAACCATAAAACAATTGTATAACGACATCAATGCATTTGAATTCACCTCTCAAACCAAATATCCTGAAGTATTATTCACAACTGATTCTACAAAAATATACACTTATGTAGAAAAAAGACAAGCGAACACTTTTGATGGCTACGTTGGTTTTTCTAATGACGAAAATAAAAAAACAACCCTGAATGGTTATCTGGACTTATCCTTATTAAACACTCTTCACGCAGGAGAACAATTTTCACTATATTGGAAAAGTGACGGAAATCAGCAAAAAACCTTCAATACTAAAATTGAAATCCCCTACATATTTCAATCCTCACTGGGCATCAAAGCACAATTAAACATTTTCAAACAGGACAGTACTTTTCAAAACACCAAAACCGCTATTGATCTGGGTTATTTTTTAAACTACAATACACGATTATACCTAGGCTATCAATCGACAGAATCGAGCGACATTCAAAACACAAACAACACCACAATAAGCGACTACAAAAATTCCTACATCACTTCTACACTTGAGTATAAAAAAACAGATTATCTCCAAAGTTTATTCTCCAAAAAAGCCTCTCTTAACCTTCTTTTGGGCTATGGAAAAAGAAACACCAACAACAGCCCTAACATCGTCGAATCCAGCAAACAATTCTACACCACCCTTAACCTCTCTTATAATTTTGAACTAAACAAGAAAAACTTCATCTACATAAATCCACAAATTCTTTATCTGAAAAGTAAAAACTACATTACCAACGAATTGTTCCGATTTGGAGGAACAAACTCTATTAGAGGTTTTGCAGAAAACAGTCTTCAGGGCAATTTCGCCTCTATGTTAATCACTGAATACAGGTACAAAGTCTCTAACAACCTGTATATCAATTCCATTATTGATTTTGCCATTTACCAGGATTTAACCAACAGTCAAAATCTTAATAAATTACAAAAATTATCAGGAGTCGGAATCGGCACAACCATCCAGACAACAAGCGGGCTACTCCGAATTAATCTCAGCAATGGCGGGGAAAATCTTCAGGAAATTAAATTATTTAACACAATTGTCAACATATGCTACAATGTTAAATTTTAACCTTGTGAGAAAATTCACCAAATCAACATTCGTATTGTTAACAAAGTATTAAGAAATTAAAACTACCGGAAAATTCCAAATAATAAAGCCGAATATATCAGATTAATCTCAGCAATAACAGGCAAAAGACCCAATAAACCCAATTATTTAACACAATAATTACAATATGTTACAATGTTAAATTTTAACATTGTGAGAAAATTCCACAACACAATACTAGGATTATTAACAAATTATTATGAATATTGTAAGACTAATTCAAAATAATTATAAAAATGAAACTAAAGTTCAATGGATTTTTAGTACTACTTTTAGTACTATTCGCGCAACTAACCTTTGCGCAGGAAAGAGCCGTTTCGGGAACTGTTACCGATGACGCAGGTATGCCCCTACCAGGTGTAAGCGTACAAATCAAAGGAACAAAAACCGGCACGCAAACCGATTTTGATGGTAAATACTCCATCAAAGCAACAACAAGTCAAATTTTAGTATTTAGCTACATCGGCATGAAGACTCAGGAAATTGCCGCCAGCTCATCACAAGTAAGCACAAAGCTATCCGGAGACGCCCAGCAACTGGAAGGAGTTGTCGTAACTACAGCGATGGGTATCAAAAGAGAAAAAAAATCTCTTGGATATGCTTCTCAACAGATTTCAGGCAAAGACGTTAATGGTGGAGCCGGAAACACTAACGTTGCCAATTTACTATCAGGTAAAGCCGCAGGTGTGGAAGTTCAAAGAAACAACAACTTTGGAGGTTCTACAAACGTTGTAATCAGGGGGAACAAATCTCTTACCGGAAACAACCAGGCGCTTTGGGTTATTGACGGGGTGCCAATTGACAACTCCAACTCCAACGTTTCTTCGCAACAAGTTGGCGGAGGTGGTTACGATTACGGTAACAATGCCTCGGATATCAACCAGGAAGATATTGAAAGCATCAACATCCTAAAAGGAGCAGCTGCAACAGCATTATATGGATCCAGAGCTGCAAATGGAGTTGTAATGGTTACTACCAAAAAAGGTAAATCAGACAACAAAATTGGATTTTCGTTCTCAAGCGGGTTCACAAATGGAAGTGTAGACAAATCAACTTTTCCTAAATACCAAAACAGATATGGATCAGGATATGGCATTGGCTCCTCATTTTTAGGAACAGGCACACCTGATACGGTAGACACATCAAATGATGCCTCTGACGGAGACGCCTTCGATAACCAACCAGTTTACCAATGGGATGCTTTTACTCCTTTCTCGCCAAACTACGGAAAAGCTACTCCATGGACGGCTGCAAAAAATGGCCCTGTAACTTTCTTTAATAATGCACATACATTCGTTAACAGTATCGCATTAGAGAAATCAACTGACAGATCCAGTTTATCTCTAACCTATGTAAACACCAATCAAACTGGCATTCTTCCAAACAGTGAATTGAAAAAAAATCAGATAAGTGCAAGATTTAGCCAAAAAGTTACTGATAAACTTACCGCTAATGCCTATGCAGCCGTTACCCTTCAAAGCACTGTAGGTAGAAACTCAACCGGTTATAACGATAACGTTATGGGTAACTTCAGACAATGGTGGCAAACCAACACTGACGTTCAAGCGCAAAAAGATGTTTACTTTGCATCAGGCGGTCAAAACGTAACCTGGAACTGGACTGACCCGACAGATCCTTCAGGTCTGACACCAGCATACTGGGACAATCCTTATTTCACACGTTATCAAAATTACTCTTCTGATGACAGAACCCGTTTATTCAGCTACGCTTCCCTAAATTACGAGATCGCTCCATGGTTAAGTGCATTAGGAAGAGTCTCACTTGACACCTATAAACAACTTCAGGAAGAAAGAAGAGCTGTCGGATCAATTGCTTCAGGATTTGGTCTTTCTCCCGTTAATGAATCATCAGGATACCAAAGAAACGAAATCGACTTCCAGGAAATCAACTATGATTTCATGTTAAACTTCAACAAAAAAATTGGCGAAGACATTAGTTTAAATGGAGTAATTGGAACCAATATCAGAAGAAACAAAAGAGACAATGTACTTTCTTCAACCATCGGAGGTTTAGTTACCCCTGGAATTTATGCCTTATCTAACTCACGTTTAGACTTACCATTCCCAAGAGAAGCCAAAATATCCTCAGGTGTTAATGGTATCTACGCTCAAGCATCTGTTGGCTATTTAGATACTTATTTTGTAGATGCCTCTATCAGAAGAGATGTTTCTTCTACATTACCTGACAATAACAACTCTTATGTTTATCCTGCAGTTTCCGGATCATTCCTTTTCTCAAACGTAGTAAAGGCAGACTGGTTAAATCTTGGAAAATTCAGAGTAAACTATGCTGAAGTAGGAAATGACGCCGATGCACTTCAACTAAACAATACCTATACAAGAGTTCCTAACTTTCAAGGACAACCTCTTTATACAAACTCCTTATTGCTTCCATTCCGTAGCATCAACAAAAATCCAGACCTTAAACCGGAAAGAACAAAATCTTTCGAGGTTGGTTTAGAAACAAGTTTATTAAACAGACGTCTAGGGTTTGACATTACCTACTACAAAACAAACTCAGTTGATCAAATTGTGGCAGCTGCTGTTTCTTCAGGATCAGGATTCACAAACGCACTTGTTAACGGTGGAAACATAGAAAACAAAGGTTTTGAAATTCAATTAAACGGAACTCCAATTAAAACAAAAGACTTTAGCTGGGAAATAATCGTTAACTGGTCAAACAATAGAAGTAAAGTTATCACATTACCAAATGGACTAGATAATCTTCAATTAGGTTCATTCCAAGGTGGTGTTACAGTCAATGCAGCTCCCGGTGAAGCTTATGGCGCCCTAAAAGGAACTGATTTCGTTTACACAAACGGACAGCCAACAATAGATCAAACCACAGGTAAATACATGATCACTACATCTTCAAGCAACACAATCGGAAACATTACACCGGATTGGATTGGTGGAGTAAGAAACAAATTTACTTATAAAAATTTAACTTTTGGATTCTTAATTGACACTCAAAAAGGCGGAGATATCTTCTCTTTAGATATGTACTACGGACTTGCATCCGGATTATACAAAGAAACAGCTGTAGGAGACATTAGAGAAAATGGTCTTTTAAATCCTGGAGTAGCTCCTAACGGAACTCCAAACACTGTAAAAACAAAAGGCGGATCAATTGCAAACAGCATGGGATATCAAGCTGCGCCAAACAAAGCTTTTATATACGATGCCTCGTTTGTTAAACTTAGAGAGGTATCTATCACCTACAACTTCCCTAAAAGCATGTTTGAAAACACATTCATAAACGCGGCATCAGCAAGTTTAGTTGGTTCTAACTTATGGATCATTCATAAAAACCTACCATACGCAGACCCAGAAAGTGGACTATCATCAGGAAACAGCTCAAGAGGCTATTCAGTTGGATCTCTTCCAACTACCAGAGATATTGGTTTTAACTTAACATTCAAATTTTAATACAGAACAAAATGAAAAAAATACTATATGCATTAGGAATCATGCTTCTCACAGTTTCATGTGACGACAGCAGCCTAACAGACTTAAATGTAGATGTAAAAAACCCTTCTGTAGTACCCCCTAGCACTTTATTTACAAATGCTGAAAAAAACTTAACAGAGCAACTTGTCAACACCAATGTAAACAGAAACATATTCAGACTAGTAAACCAACAATGGACTGAAACCACCTATCTGGATGAATCTAATTACAACTGGGTAACCCGTAAAATTTCAGACAACCACTGGGACAGACTTTATGCAGGACCACTTGCTGATTTATCTCAAGCGAAGGGCTTTCTGGAAAAAGATGTAATCTCACCTACAGATCCGGAATTTGCACAAAAAACTATAATCAAAAAGAATCAATTGATCCTTATTGACATATTAATGGTTTATACGTACCAAATTTTAGTAGACACTTTTGGCGATGTCCCTTACTCAGAATCCCTAAAAGGATCGGAAGATTATCTGCCTAAATACGATAAAGCCGTAGATATCTACAAAGACTTAATCGTACGTTTAAACAAAGACATCGCTGGATTAGACACCTCAAAACCAGCCTTTGGCTCTGCCGAAGTTATCTACAAAGACAATCTAACTGCCTGGATTAAGTTTGCCAATAGCATCAAACTAAAACTAGGGATCAACTTAAAATCATCTGGACTTGAATCAGCAATTGCAGACGCAGCAATCATCTCCGGCGCAGCGGGCGGATTTTCATCAAATGCTGATAATGCAAAACTTCCTTATATGTTAAATCTTCCAAACACCAACCCTCTTTATGTAGATATGGTATTCTCAGGAAGAAATGACTTTGTTGTAGCAAAACCCTTTGTAGACAAATTGGTCGCATTAAATGATCCAAGAAAAACACCTTACTTCAGACCAACTTATAAAGATACAAATGCCGCAGGTGACTTAATCACTGTAACAGGTTACAGAGGCGGAATTGTTGGAATAAAAAACTCTCAATCAAGATACACTCATGCAAGTGACAAAATTAAAGCTCCGGACTTTAGTGGTACTTTATTGGATTATGCCGAAGTACAATTTTTACTGGCAGAAGCAGTAGGTAGAGGTGTAGCTGTTGGAGGCACTATTGCTTCACATTACAATGCAGCAATTCTAGCTTCTATGGAAGACTGGGGAGTTTCGCCGGCAGATGCAAACGCCTATCTTGCTCAACCAGCCATAGCTTATGCAACAGCTACAGGAACCTGGCAGCAAAAAGTAGGAGAACAGGCATGGTATGCATTGTTCAACAGAGGATTTGAAGGTTGGACATCCACAAGAAGACTAGACTTCCCTGTTCTAACAGCACCAGCAAGTGCAGATGCAGCTGCCGAAGGTAAAGTACCATCCAGAATGGCATATCCAATTAGAGAACAAACATTAAATGCAACAAACTATACTGCTGCATCAACTTCGATTGGAGGAGACAAACTAAGCACAAAGATTTTTTGGGATAAATAGGAAATACCAAAAAATAACATAATTTAACACAAAACCACCTCCTTTCGGGGTGGTTTTTTTGTTGAAAACGCAGAAAAAACTGAAATTCATCATCCTTCCAATAAAATTTAACATTTAATTCAGCAGACACAAACTAAACTATCCATTGCTTTTTAAGTAAAAAATTGATAATTCACTATTTTTGAATGCATTTTAACGATAAAAAAATAACTCCTGTCAGCAAAAATGCCGTTTCACTGAAAAAAAAACTTTTTTGATTAGGTATATTAACTAATTATTAAGATTTTTGTCGGACTAATTCAAAATATTTAAAAATGAAACTAAAGTTCAATGGACTCCTAGTACTTTTCTTAGTACTAGTTGCGCAACTTACTTTCGCGCAAGAAAGAGCTGTTTCTGGAACAGTTTCTGACAATGCAGGAATACCTTTACCGGGTGTTAGTGTATTAGTTAAAGGAACGAAGACAGCAACGCAAACAGATTTTGATGGAAAATACTCTATCAAAGCAGCACCAAATCAAGTATTAGTTTTTAGCTACATTGGGATGAAAGCCCAAGAAGTATCCGCTAGTTCTACTACTGTTAACACAAAATTAAAAGACGATTCAGTAGAATTGGAAAGTGTTGTGGTAACGGCATTAGGTGTAAAGAAAAGCGCACGTGCACTTGGATATGCAACTCAGGAAGTAAAAGCAGCAGACATTACAAGAGCAAACAACAACAGTCTTGCTGGAGCTTTACAAGGTAAACTAGCTGGTGTACAAATTACTCCTTCAAGTGGTGCTCCTGGAGCTTCTTCTCAAATTGTAATTCGTGGTGCCCGTTCATTTTCAGGAAACAATACACCTCTATACGTTATTGACGGTATGCCTGTTGCTTCACAAGCGGACTTCAGCACTGGAAATGGAGTTAGTGGAGCAGACGTTGCCAACAGAGCTGTCGACATTGATCCAAATGAGATTGAGTCTATCAACGTTCTTAAAGGACAAGCTGCATCAGCTTTATATGGTCTTAGAGCCTCTAATGGTGTGATCTTAATCACTACAAAAAGTGGAAAGAACTTAGCGCAAAGCGGTAAGCCAACTATCACTTTCAATACTTCAACAAGTTTTGAAACCATTTCAAAAAAACCGCGCACTCAAAATGAATACGCTCAAGGTTCAAGAGGAGTTTACGATCCAACTCAATCTTTGAACTGGGGACCAAAAATCTCAGAATTACCAAACGACCTTACTTATGGAGGAAACGTTGCCAACGCAATCAATGGTGGAGTTCTTAGACCTGGTAAATACTATGTGCCTCAAAGAGCAAAAGCTGGACTAGACCCATGGGTTACTCCTCAGGCTTATGACAACATCAATGATTACTTTAACACAGGATTTACAATCAATAATACGTTAAACATTTCTCAGTCAACAGAAAAAACAAATTATTCTTTTGGTATTGGAAATTCTAAACAAGATGGTATCATCCCTGAAACAGGAATGAACAGATACACAGCAAAAGCTGTTGTTGACACTAAACTAAACAATGAATGGAAAACTGGTTTTTCTTTCAACTATGTGCAAACTAAAATCAACAAAAGTACATCTGCAAATGACGGTGCTATTGTTGGTGTATTTGGAGCTCCAAGAAGTTATGATTTAAAGGGAATTGGTTATGCTAATCCACTAAATGCTTATGATCAAATTCACTTCAGACCAACTACTTTTAACAATCCTTACTGGGCTGCTAAAAACAACGAGTTCAGCGAAAAAACAAACCGTGTTTACGGAAATACTTACATTCAATACTCTCCAGTTATTAGTGAAAACGGAAGCCAAAAGTTAACCGTTAAATACCAAGCTGGTATAGATTCTTGGACTACCAATTACAGAGATATTTTTGAATACGGAAACAAACAAGATTTAACAGGTCAAAGTAGTAGTGCAAGACTTCGTGGTACAACTAACGATGTAATCAACTCTTTACTAACAGTAAATTACAACTTAAACATTACAGATGATTTCAATTTGAATGTATTAGTTGGAAATGAATACAATCATCAAAACACTAAAGAATATGACGATCTTGGAACTGCTCTAAACTTTGGTGGTTGGCCAACAATTGGTAACGCAAGAACAGTAACTGCAAGCGAATACCGTAGACAAATCCGTACAGTAGGCTTCTTTAGTAATGCTGAATTCTCTTACAAAAACATGGTTTTCTTAAGTGGTACTATCCGTAAAGACATTGCTTCTAACATGCCAAGAGGAAACAGATCTTTTATTTACCCATCAGCCTCTTTAGGATTTGTACTAACAGAACTAGAAGGATTAAAAGGAAAATCTTTCCTTTCATATGCTAAACTTAGAGGATCGATTGCAGAAGTAGGACAAGCAGGAAATTACGTAGGTAATTATTATGATGCACCTGATTACCGTGGAGGTTTCTGGTCAGGATCACCAATCAATTATCCATTATCAGGAGGTACTAGCTCATATGTACCAAGCAATTTATTATATGATCCAAACTTAAAACCGCAAAACACAAAATCATACGAAGTTGGAGTTGATTTGAAGTTTTTCAACAACCGAGTTGGACTTGATTATACGTACTCTGAACAAAATTCAACAAACCAAATCTTTAACGTACCATTAGCTGGTTCTACTGGAGCAAGTGCTCAAGTAACAAATGGTGGAAAAATGCTTAACAAAGTACACGAAATAACTTTAAGCACTAATCCAATTCGTACAGCAGATTTCAACTGGACATTTAACGCAAACTTCTCTAAAATAGATTCTTACGTTCTATCTTTAAAAGAAGGTGTAGACAACATCTTTTTAGGAGGATTTACTACTCCACAACTTAGAGCTAGTGTAGGAGATCGTTTCCCGGTTATTTACGGTGCAGGTTACCTTAGAGATGCTAACAACAATATTGTAGTCGACAAAGATGGTCTTCCTAGAGCTGGTGCTATAAAAGCATTAGGAGAAGTTGCTCCTAAATTCATCATAGGAGGTTCTACTCAGTTTACCTACAAAAGAGTTTCATTGGGAGCTGTTGTTGATTGGAAAAACGGTGGAAAAATGTATAGCGGATCAAACAATACGATGAACACTTACGGTGTAGATGCGAGAACTGCAGACAGAACTACAGAATTTGTATACCCTGGAGTTAAAGATGACGGAACTCAAAATGATATTGTTATAGGTGGTACAAGAGCTAAAACACAACAAGATCTATATTCAACTTTAAGCGGAATTGCTGAAGCTGGTATTTTTGATGCAAGTTTTGTAAAATTAAGAGAAGTTACATTAGGATACCAATTCCCTAAATTACTAAACAACACAGTAGATCTTAAAGCTTCTGTTTTTGCGAGAAACATCCTTCTTTGGTCTAAAATGCCAAACCTTGATCCTGAAGCAACACAAGGAAACAACAATTTCTCTGGTGGATTTGAGCAATGGACAATGCCACAAACTAAGAGTATTGGTTTTGGACTGAACTTTACATTTTAATCTAAAAAAAATCAAATGAAAAATTTAAAAATAACAATAACAGCCGTAATGGCTTTATTCTTATTCCAATCTTGTTCCGAAGACAAAATGGATGAGATAAATAAGAATATAAACAATCCGACTGAAGTTGCTGCCCGTTTCATCATTACTGATGTAATGGTAAACTCTGCTTTTGCTGTAACCGGATCGGATGCATCATTCTACGGAGGAATATATTCTGAGCTAAATGCAGGAAGCCATGGCCAAATGTATGAAGCACAAATTAGAAGAAACGACCCACAACTAGCTTCCACTTATAACAATAACTGGAATAACAGCTACGAACAACTACGAGCATTGAAGGTAATCGTTGAGAAATGTACTACAGGAAATGAAAAAGATAACTATCAGACTCTTGGTGTAGCTCAAATATTATTAGCTTATAATTTAGCAGTTCTTACAGATCTTTTTGGAGATATCCCTTATACTGAGGCATTAAAACCAGGAGTAATCTTTCAACCTAAAGTTGACAAACAAGAAGCTATCTATTCAGAAGTATTTAAAAATCTAAAAGAAGGGATTGCCAATCTAAACAAAACCTCAGCTTACGCAAGTTTAGGATCACAAGACGTAATTTACGGTGGAGTTTCTTCAAAATGGATCAAAGCTGCTAATGGGTTAATGGCAAGATACACGATGAGATTATCTCTTAGAAAAGCAGATTATCAAGGTGTAATTGACTATGTAAATGCTTCTTTTGCAGATGCTGACAACGAATTTAAAGTTACAAACAGCAGTGTCCCAAATCCTTATGCAAGATTCAATACTGACAGAGCTGCTATAAGTGTAGCAAAAAGCTTCTATGACACCATGCTTGCAAATGGACCAGCTGATGCTCGTACTGCTGCTTCTTTCACAAGAATTAGCGGTGCTGTCAAGCCTTTTAATAATTCAATCATAGACAAAGATGGGCAAAGATTATATTCTATCTCGGCTTTCATAAACGAAAGAAACCCTATTTACTTGTTAAGCTACCATGAATTACTATTCCTGAAAGCTGAAGCTCAGGCTAGATTAGGTTTACCTGAAGCACAGGCTACTATGAATGATGCCATTACAGCGGCTTATACTAAAAAACAAGTAGTTACTTTTACAGCAGGTCAGGCTAATACGTATATTGCTTCTATAGGAGTTTTAACGGGTGATGCTTTATTGAAAAAGATAATGGTAGAAAAACATATTTCTTTCTATGAAAATGAAGGTATCGAATCTTATAACGACATTAGACGTCTACAAGCAATGGGTAACGGAAGTTTTATTCCTATGGTAAATCCTAAACCGGAATTATTCCCACAAAGATTTGCTTACGGCCAATCTGACGTTGTTTCGAATTCAAACGTTAAAGAACTATACGGAGACGGTACTTACGTATACAAAGAAAAAGTTTGGTGGGCTGGAGGTACTAGATAATAGTATTTTTCACTTGCAAAACAACTCCTAAAAAGGGCGCTTATCATATGATGAGCGCCCTTTTTGTCATGAATAACTTTGCTAAAACTATAAAAAAACAAAACTCAAACAGCTAGTCCCTTAAAACACAATAACTTATTTGACAAGAGATCTTTCTACAAATTAATTTTCACAACTTACTTCTCAATATAAAAAAAATCAAAGATTCATTTTTTTTGCTTTATCAGACTATTGCAACAAAATAGCGTCTAACTTTTTGGGGTTGTTCATATCAGGATGACCTCTTTTTTATTTTCAAAATGACAAAGGCAAAAGTACACTCAAAAAAGCATCTTATAACATGGATAAAAATCATGAAAACCCTAGCAAAATCAAGCATTAACACATGTTAAATAAAAAACAAACAAGACAATATTAACCCTTACTTTTTAACATTAAAAAAACACATCTCACAACAAAACTGCAAAATGAACAAAAAAAAAGCTTTTTATATTAGGTAGATTAACAAATAATTAAGATTTTTACCAGACTAATCCAAAACACATAAAAATGAAACTAAAGTTCAATGGACTCCTAGTACTTTTATTAGTACTAGTAGCGCAACTTACTTTTGCGCAAGAAAGAGCTGTTTCTGGAACAGTTTCTGACAATACAGGAATGCCTTTACCAGGTGTTAGTGTATTGATTAAAGGAACAAAAACAGGAACACAAACAGACTTTGATGGTAAATACTCTATCAAAGCTTCTTCAAACCAGGTTTTGGTATTTAGCTACATTGGGATGAAATCTCAGGAACTAGCTGCTACTTCAACTTCTATTAACATAAAGTTGGCCGATAATTCGGTGGAACTTGAAAGTGTTGTAGTAACAGCGTTAGGTATAAAAAAAGCAGATAAAGCTATTGGTTACGCCACAACAAAGGTATCCGGAAATGACCTTAATAAAGGAAACAGTCAAAACCTTGTAAATGGTCTTAGCGGAAAAGTTTCTGGTCTACAAGTAACTGCTTCAGGAGGTGCTCCAGGTCAGGCAAGTAGATTAGTAATCAGAGGAGGAAACAAATCAATAACAGGAAACAATGAACCTCTTTATGTTATTGACGGAATCCCAATGAGTAATGCCAACGACGGTAACGAAAATGTTGTAACAGGATTTAACAGCCCCAACAGAGCAGCCGATATCAACCCAAATGATATTGCAACTGTAACAGTACTTAAAGGTGCTGCCGGAGCCGTATTATATGGAAATCGTGGTTCGAATGGTGTTATCTTAATTACCACAAAAACAGGTTCTGATAAAGCAGGAAAACCTGTTATCGAATTCACTAGTTCTGTAGGTGTGGATAACGCTCTTGTTTTACCTGATTTTCAAACTGAATATGCACAGGGAGCGAATGGTGTATACCAAGAAGGAGGATCTAGATCTTTTGGACCTAGAATTACAGGACAAACTGTGACAAGTCCTGCTGCAGGTGCTGCATTAGGATTAGGCCCACAACAAATTCAGTTAAAAGTATTTGATCCAAGAAAACAATTTCTTCAAACGGGAGTAACCTACAACAATAACATATCTCTTTCAAATTCAACAGATGCCTACGATATGTTTGTATCTATCGGACAATCAAAACAAACTTCTATTGTTCCTAATCAGGGATACCAAAAATTCAATGGTCGTTTTAACAGTAACTATAAATTCAGTAGTAAATTTACTGCCGGAGTTAACCTAAGCTACAATGCTTCTAAAGGAGATCTTGCCTATGCAGGACAAGACGGATCAAATCCATTTTTCGCCTTATTCCACGCTCCTGTTTCATGGGATTTAAAAGGCTACGGATATCAAAGACCGAACGGAACACAAATTAACTTCCGTGGAGGAGCCTTTGACAACCCATACTGGACTGCTAACAAAAACTCAGCACGTACGGATAGCCAAAGATATATTACAGGTTTAAACTTCGCCTTTGACGTAGCTAAAGATTTCAAAATATCTTATCGTCTTGGTAATGACTATTTAGCCGACAAAAGAATTCTCTTTAAAGACATTAACACTGGAGGTAATCCATTAGGAAACTTGACTTACGATAATGTTACTCGTCAAGAAACAACTTCTACATTAGCCGCTACATTCAAGAGAGATATTACTGAGAAATTCAAAGCCATTTTAACAGCCGGGCAAGATTACAATAATAGAACTTTTGAACAATCACAAACTATTGGTACTGAACTAATACTTCCTGGAATTATCAATACAAACAATATCAAGACATTCTCTCCTGCCTATTTATACAATTCAAGAAGAACCTTGTTTGGAGTATTTGGTGACCTGTCTCTTAGCTACAACGACTATCTTTTCTTAAATGTAGTTGCCAGAAACGAATGGAGCTCAACATTACCTAAAGACAATAGAAGTTTCTTCTACCCTGGAGTAAGTGCTTCTGTTATCTTCACTGATGCATTCAAAATCGAATCTGACATACTTACTTACGGTAAACTACGTGTAGGTGTTTCGAAGACAGGTAGAGATGCTGATCCATATTTAACACAACCTGCTTACAGAAAAGCAATATTTGGAGATGGTTTCACACCAGGTGTAGAATTCCCATTTAATAACCTTGCCGGATATACCATCCAAAATACAATTAGTAATCCAAACTTAACCCCTGAATTCACAACAGAATACGAAGTGGGTGTTGAATTAAAATTATTCAAAGACAGAATAGGTATTGACGCATCCTACTTTAGAAACGTAAATACTGATGGTATTATCCCGTTAGACATTTCTCCTGCAGCAGGTGCTAATGCAACAATCATCAATAGTGGACAAACTAGCTCGAAAGGTTTTGAACTTATGTTAAGAACAACACCTATTCAAACAAAAGATTTCAGATGGGATGTGTCCTTCAACTTCAGTAGAATTAGATCACATGTTGACGAAACTTATCCAGGTGTAGATAGAATTTATCTTGGTGGATTTAGTGGAAACCCAGCTATTTTTGCTGTAAAAGGTGAAAGATTAGGAACAATAATCGGAACCGGCTACGAAAGAGACGCAAACGGAAAGGTATTAGTAGACGACAATGGTATTCCTTCTGTATTAGACGGACAAATTCTTGGTCATACTGAAGCCGATTGGACTGGAGGTCTAAGTACAGCTATTAACTACAAAAATATTTATTTCACAGCACTTGCCGACATAAGACAAGGTGGTTACTTATACAGTGGAACAGGTGAATTATTAGATTTTTATGGTGTTAGTGAGCAAACCTTAACACGTAATGACGACTATATTTTCCCTGGAGTAAATGCTACCACAGGAGCTCCAAATAATGTTGTGGTGAAACGTGATGCAAACTGGTATGGATTAGGCGCTTATCCTAATGAACAATATGTTTATGAAAACAATTGGGTTAAACTAAGAGAAGTTACTCTTGGATACACTTTCAAGTTAAAAGATAAATATATTCGTTCTTTGGATTTGGGAGTATATGGACGTAATTTATTTATCTGGACAGATGTTCCTCATATCGATCCGGAATCAAGCTCATTTGGAACTGGTAATGCACAAGGTGTGTCCAGATTTGCATTCCCAACTACAAGAACTTTTGGTTTCAACCTAAAAGCGCAATTCTAATACTAAAATTAATGAAAATGAAAAAAATTGACAACAAATATTTTAAGCGAATATTTCATATCGGCTTAATTACATTGGCGGCGGTATTTGTATCTTGTGAAAATGAGTTAGACATAAACAATGACCCAAACAATCCAACAGTAGTTCCATTTGCAACCTTATTATCAGCTGCAGAAGTTAATTTAGCTTATACTCTTGGTGGAGACGGAACAAGAATGCCTGCAAGTATTGTACAGCATTATTCCGGACATAGAGGACAGCCTTTAAATTACGGACAATACAACATCACCTCAGGTGATACTGATGGTTTATGGGCAAGCATCTATGACATATTAATCGACTTGAGATCAATTGAAGATCAAACTAAAATCACAGGGGACAATATTTACCTTGGAGCTTCTCAAATTCTTCAAGTTTACACTTTCAGCGTAGCAACAGATCTTTTTGGAGACATTCCTTATACCCAAAGTTTAAAGGGGGCATCAAATATTACTCCTGCTTACGACAAACAAGAAGCAATCTACACTTCTTTACTTACGATATTAGATCAGGCAATCGTAAGCGTGAAAAGCAATACTGGTGCCAAACCAGGAACTGCCGACTTATTATATAGTGGCGATGCTACAAAATGGGAAGCCTTTGGAAACTCTTTAAAACTAAGATTATTAAATCACCTTAGTAAAAGAAATCCAGGACAAGCGTTGGCATTTTTACAAACTAACCCAAAACTAATTAGCACAAATACAGACAATGCTAAAGTAGTGTTTGGAACTACTGCAAATAATGCAAATCCAATCTACCAATTTGATGTTTTATCGGGTAGAAAAGATCAGGCCGTATGTAGTACGATTGTCAACAATATGAAAGCACTAAATGATCCTAGACTAACCCTATACTTCTTACCTGTTAAAAACAACCTTGCAGGACTACAGGGGCAATACCTTGGTAACCTTCCAGGGCAGGATTTAGACGACGCAGGAGAGAATTTATTTTCACGCGTAGGATCAGCTTATGCTTCAATTAACTCTCCCGTTACTCTTATTAGTGCTGCAGAAGTAGAATTTGTTAAAGCCGAAGTTTATTTTAGAGCCAACGATTTGGTAAATTCAAAAATAGCTTATGACAAAGCTATAACAAATGACTTTGCTGCAATAGGAGCTACAGGTTTAGCAACTTACACTGCTAACCCATTAGTTGCTTACAACAATACATTGCAAAGAATTATGGAACAAAAATGGATCACGATGTATCAAGCTTCTTATGAATCTTTTGTAGACTGGAGAAGAACTGGATTCCCTGTTTTAACTCCCCCTACAACTAACCGTACTAACGGAGTTACTCCAAGAAGATTACCATATCCTCAAAAAGAAATTAATGTTAACGGTGCTTCTTTAGCTGCTGGTCCTGGTGTTCCCGTTCCTTATGTAACATTTTTAACAAAAGTATGGTGGGATAATTAATCCTTAAACCTTTATAAATATACTAAACCACTCTGTTCACTCAGAGTGGTTTTTTTTTATACCAACAATATACCTATATTTGTCACATGGAAAAAGAACATCAAATATTTGGAATTAGAGCCATTATAGAAGCCATTCAGGCAGGAAAAGAAGTGGATAAAGTATTTATTCAAAAAGAAATTTCCGGAGAATTAATGAAAGATTTAATGAAAGTGATGAAACGCGCTAACATTAATTTCTCTTATGTACCTGTAGAAAAACTTAATCGATTAACTCCAAATAATCATCAGGGAGCGGTAGCGACCATCTCCCCTATTGGTTTTATTGAACTGGAACATTTGGTTGAATCGACAATCGAATCCGGATCAAAACCTTTATTTTTAATACTGGATCAGATTTCAGATGCCAGAAATTTTGGTGCTATTATCAGAACTGCTGAATGTACCGGTGTAAATGGAATCATTGTACAAAAAGCGGGTTCTGCTCCAGTAAACGGAGACACGGTTAAAACTTCGGCAGGAGCGGTATTCAATGTTCCAATTTGCAAAGTTGAACATATCAAAGATGCCATTTTTTACCTTCAGGGGTCAGGTATCAAAACAGTGGCTGCTACCGAAAAAACAGACCAAAATATATACGACGTAACTTTAAATGAACCGGTAGCCATCATAATGGGATCTGAAGACAGAGGTATAAATCCTTCTGTTCTGAAAATTGTTGATGAAAAAGCAAAATTACCTATGTTTGGATCCATTGGATCTTTGAATGTTTCTGTTGCCTGCGGTGCATTTTTATATGAAGCTGTTCGCCAAAGAAGTTAAATAATATATAGAATTGAGAATTACGATGACAAATTAAAAACAAATTAATGTCTTCCAAATATCCTCAAAAACTATTCTTTCTTAAAACCTGTAGCTTAATTGTAGTAGTGTTACTTACACCTTTAAGCTACGGGCAAATAAACATCCTAAGCCCAACATTACCTATCCTGCTTTGTCTCAGGCTTAGTCATAATATAATTAACCGAAACATCTGAATTAAAATAAGTCATTAATTCCTCCGGTTCTTCCTCAACGATCTCCGTATTTACGAAATTTCCATTCTCATCAAAATGCTTCATAAAAGCATCTTCATTGGGATTAAAATCCGGTTTTTGCCATTCATAAATAATAGGTTTTGCATACTCAGGGGTTTTGTAAAGTAAAGACATAACAAATCCAGTGATAAAACCTGCCAAATGTCCTTCCCAGGAAATAGTTTTATCCACCTCCGGAAAGACATACCAAATCATTCCACCGTACAATAAGATAACAGATAATGAGAGTGCCACTAAACGATAATAGCCGGTTTGGATTCCTTTAAAAAAAATAAAACTGACTAAGACGTAAATCAATCCGCTGGCACCAATATGAAAATTTTCACGACCAATAATCCAGGTAATTAGTCCTGAAAACAAAATGCCATAACCAATCACTGCAAAGGATTGTTTAGGATAGAAAAATTGCAGCGCGGCCAATAATACCAAAAGAGGAATAGAGTTATTGTATAAATGGCTTAAATTTTCATGAATAAAAGGACTGAGCAAAACACCCTGTAAACCTGACAGATCTCTTGGATAGACTCCATATTGATAAAAGTCGAAATCAAAGCGTATCTGAACCCAGTACACGATCCATAAAAAAAGAACAAAAAATACCGGAAGACCAATAACTGCAGTCGTAAATTTAAAGTGGTTGTCGTTCATAATTTTTAAGGTAAATTTATAATGATGACATCAAAAAACTATCCAATTACAATTTACTGATAATTTGTCAGCTAATTGGAATATTCTTAAACCCTGTTCTAGCCCTGATAGAAGCGACATCCTTTTGTGTCCACGATAGCGGACGCAAAAGATACAGCAAACAGCAGGAATAGCTTCTAAAAACTATAAAATTAAAACCGAAAACTGTAATTTTACAAAATGGAAGCACCTTTAGCCGAGCGTATTCGCCCACAACACTTAGAAGATTATATCAGTCAGAGTCATTTGGTTGGCCCAAACGGATCTTTAACGCAGCAAATTTCGAAAGGAATAATTCCGTCGTTGATCTTTTGGGGACCTCCCGGGACAGGAAAAACTACCTTGGCACAAATCATTGCGCAGGAATCCAAGCGTCCGTTTTATATCCTGAGCGCCATCAATTCAGGTGTGAAAGATATTCGTGATGTGATCGAAAAAGCCAAACAAAGCGGTGGATTATTTACGGCTAAAAATCCCATTCTGTTTATTGATGAGATCCATCGTTTTAGTAAGTCACAGCAAGATTCCCTTTTGGCCGCTGTCGAAAAAGGCTGGATTACATTGGTTGGTGCGACGACCGAGAACCCAAGTTTTGAAGTCATTCCTGCATTATTGTCACGTTGCCAGGTCTATGTCCTAAATGCTTTCACAAAAGCCGATTTAGAAGCTTTATTGCATCGGGCGCTAAAAACAGATACGCATCTGGCTTCAAAAAATATCACTTTAAAAGAAACGGAAGCTTTACTGCGACTTTCAGGAGGTGACGGGCGAAAACTCCTCAATATTTTTGAACTTGTGATCAACGCTTCTGCCGGAGATGAAATTATTATCACCAACGATCGTGTTTTTGAATTGGTGCAACAAAACACAGTACTATATGACAAAAGTGGCGAACAGCACTATGATATCGTTTCTGCTTTTATAAAATCCATTCGTGGAAGTGATCCTAATGGAGCTGTTTACTGGCTGGCCAGAATGATTGAAGGTGGTGAAGATGTGAAATTTATTGCCCGCAGAATGCTTATTCTTTCAAGTGAAGATATTGGAAACGCCAATCCGACCGCATTTATTATGGCCAATAATACCTTTCAGGCCGTAACTACAATTGGATATCCGGAAAGCAGAATTATACTGAGTCAATGCGCTATTTATCTGGCAACTTCTCCTAAAAGTAACGCCTCGTATATGGCGATTGGCAATGCTCAGCAATTAGTAAAACAAACCGGGGATCTACCTGTTCCTATTCATTTACGAAATGCTCCCACCAAGCTTATGAAAGAACTGGGTTATGGTGATGATTATAAATACTCGCACGATTATGCCAATAATTTTGCTGAGCAGGAATTTCTACCAGATGCCCTAAAAGAAACGGTTCTTTATAATCCGGGGCACAATTCAAGAGAGAACAGCAACCGCGAATTTTTAAAGAACCGTTGGAAAGATAAATACGGTTATTAAAACCGTATTCTATTTTTAGAATTTAACTGAAACTTTTTCAGAAACTAACTGATCGTTTTTATAATATTCAAAAAACCACTGATTGTCTTTTGCATTTAAAGTTCCTTGAACTCCGTCTTTTATAGCGATAAATGAATCTGGACGAGAGGTTTTCAATAATTTCATAATCACCTTTGGCGTTTTATCAATTAACTGGTAACCATTTTCTGTTGGTTGTGCATACAATAAATTTGGATCTTTAAGGTCAACCACCGGAGTCGCTTCTACCACTTTAGCAGCTACAACTGAAGTGGTCAGCGGAGTAGCCGGAATTGAAGATTTCGTCGTATTGACACTCTTACCACTGTACTTATAACGCAAAGCGTTTATTGAAACAAACGCAAGATCAAGGCACTCTCTATAAGCCATTTCATATTCTTTCTCTTTACTTTTTCCTATTGCAGATGTAAAAATCACTTTGCCGTAACAATCTTTAAACTCTAAAAAAAGCTTGGTAATTAAAAAACCATTCTCTTTTTTAACATCAGCATACAAAAGATCGCAACGATCCCCAAAACCTTCCGGAAGTACCTCGTTAGCATAAAAAGCCTGAAAACCGGCTTTGTTTAAATTAGCTTTAGTCATTGTTGACGTTCTATATTGATTTTCTGTTTTAAGGAAATCATATTTTAAGGGAACAATAACCGCTTTGTAATCATTAACCGATTGTGAAAATCCTATAACTGATGCAAGAAATGCAATCAACAAAAATTTTATTCTCATAATTATAAATATTTTTTTAGTTCTAATAAATGGTTTACTTGTTTAATATTTTGCGGAACTTCAATTCTTCTTTCATTAAAGAAAATAGCATCAATACCTGCATTTAAGGCACCGTTAACATCAGCTTCCAGACAATCTCCTATCATGACACTGTTTTCTTTTGAAGCTTTGGCAGCACTAAGTGCATAATCAAAGATAATACTATTTGGTTTCTTCACACCAGCCAACTCAGAATTTGTAATGGTTTCAAAATAACCCGAAAGCGCAGCATTATTTATTTTTTTATCCTGAACATTTGCAAAACCATTAGTAATAATATGCAACTTGTACTTAGGCTTTAAATATTCCAAAACTTCAATTGCTCCTTCGAAAAGATGATTGTTGTCGGTTAAAAATTCAATATAATCATTGGCAATCTCATTGATACTTTCATCTGACATGGTGTAATTTAAAGCATCGAATGAAAACTTTAATCTATTGTAACGGAGTTCCAAATGTGTTATTTTGTCATTCTGGTATAATTTCCAGCACTCCTGATTGATTGGAGCATATTTCTCGATAAAATCTTCTGTTTTAATTTCGGGATATTTACTTTTAAAAATTCGATCAAAAGCCATTTCAGAATTTTTGTCAAAATCCCAAAGTGTATGATCTAAATCAAAAAAGACATCGGTAATAGTGGTATTCATAATTTATAAAATTCCTTGATCTACAAAACTATAATATTTTGCTTCAGTTATAATCAAATGATCTAAAACTTTAACATCTAAACTATCCCCTGCTAATTTTATCTTTTTTGTCAACTTTTTATCGGCATCACTGGGTAGCAAATTTCCTGACGGATGATTGTGACACAAAATCAATCCTGTAGCACCAATTTCAAGTGCCAGTTTAAAAACAATACGCACATCCACAACGGCTCCCGTAATCCCACCTTTACTCACTTGGGATTTAGAAATTACTTTATTGGAATTATTCAGAAAAAGCACCCAAAATTCTTCGTGTGGCAATTCTCCGATGAGAGGCTGCATAATATCAAAAACCGTTTTACTGGAAGTGATTTTAGCCAACTGAGCGGCATCCTCCGATCTTCGTCTTCGTCCTAACTCCAGAGCAGCAATAATTGCAATAGCCTTAGCCTCTCCTATTCCTTTGTATTTTAGCAACTGTGTAATCGATAGTTTGCCTAAAGCATTGAGACTATCAACACTTAATAGAATCTTTCGACTCAGATGTACTGCCGATTCATTTCGACTACCTGATCGAATTAACAGAGCAATTAACTCCGCATCACTCAACGCTTCTTTCCCTTTACGGATCAACTTCTCGCGGGGACGATCTTCTTCAGACCAATCTCTTATAGAAAAATAAGTTCCCACAAAATCCGGGGTTTCACTTGTTGTTTTTACAACTTTTAAACTTGCTCTCATTTTACAATACTCTTAGAAGTTAACACATAAAAATAAGAAAAATCCTTCACAAATAAAAACAATGTTAATCTCAAATTAATTATTTTAACTATATAAATGGCCCATCTAAATGCCTTACCTTAACGGCATGAAAATATTAGGTGCCTTTCCTCTCTTCCTTCTTCTGCTCTCCTGCAATCAAAAAGAGAGCAAAACTGCTGTAACAGAAAGCTTGTCGTTGGATATTGCAAAAACTTTTCCTGAAAAATTATCCAATGCAGCATTATTAATTATTGATCCCTCGACAGTTTACGACCCGGCTTACTTTTCAATACCTTATCCTAATGGGGATATCCCTTCAAACAAAGGAGTCTGCACCGATGTTGTAATTCGATCTTACCGAAAATTAAATATTGACTTACAGAAAGAAGTACATGAAGATATGGCGGCAAATTTCTCTGCTTATCCGTCTTTACAAAAATGGGGACTGACTTCTACCGACACTAATATAGACCATCGCAGAGTTCCTAATTTGGCCGTTTTCTTTGAAAGAAAAGGAAAAAAGCTTCCTGTAACTCAAAATGCAAATGATTATAAAACAGGTGAAATTGTTACCTGGCTGATTAATAACAAACTGGACCATATTGGAATTGTCACAGCTAAAAAATCAGAAGACGGAAAACGAAACTTAATTGTACACAACATTGGCAACGGGCAAGTTCTTGAAGACTGTTTGTTTCAGTATAAAATTACTGGACATTATACCTATTGGAAATAAACATCTGTAAAAGTTCTAAAAAAAATGCCAACTGCAAAATTGCAATTGGCACACTATCTAATTTTCAAAATGACTAATTAATCAGCCCTTTCACATCATCAAAATTCAACCCTCCGTAATTTCCGGAACTCATCAGCAATAATGCCGAATTTTCAAGATTCAAATTGAACAAATATTCTTTGAACTCAGCAGGATTTGTATAAATAATCAAATCTTCGCGATTAAAAGAATTTGCAATTTGCTCATAGGTCACTTCTTCTAGCTGTTTAATTTTTACAGCATCAGGCGAATAGAATACTACCGCCACATCTGCATACTCAAGAGCTCCTTCATATTCTTTAAGAAACTCTGCATTTAAACTGCTATAGGTATGCAATTCCAAACAAGCAACTAGGGTTCTATTTGGATATTGCTCTTTTACTGCTTTTGTAGTCGCAGCAACTTTACTTGGGGAGTGTGCGAAATCTTTGTACGCTACTTTTCCTTTTCCTTCAGCAATTTTCTCCAATCGTTTTGAAGCTCCTTTGAAACTGGCAATTGCTTCGTAAAAGTCAGCTTCATCAACGCCCATATTTTGACAAATCCATTTGGCTCCAGCCAGATTGTTCAGATTATGCGCCCCAAAAACTTCAATTGGCATATCGCCTTCAGGAGTTTCTAATAAAGTTACGCCATCACTTACCGTATAATTCGGAGTGGAATAGGCTAATTTTCGAATTGGGTTTGTAGCGGCTTCGGCCACACGTTTTACTTCCGGGTCATTTTCGTTGTACACCAAAATCCCTCCATTTGTAATTTTCCCAATAAAAATTTCAAATTGCTCAACATAATTCTGATAGGTTGGAAACACATTGATATGATCCCAGGCTATTCCTGAAATCAAAGCAATATTGGGCTGATACAAATGAAATTTAGGGCGTCTGTCTATTGGAGAAGACAAATACTCATCACCTTCCAAAACCATGAAATCATTCTCTTCGGTAAGATGCACCATTGTATCAAAACCCTCCAACTGTGCTCCTACCATGTAATCTACTTCGATATTATGATAATGCATGACATGCAAAATCATCGAAGTGATGGTTGTTTTTCCATGAGAACCTCCAATTACCACTCGAGTTTTATTCTTCGACTGCTCGTACAAAAATTCCGGATAAGAATAAATTTTCAAACCTAACTCCTGCGCTTTTAGCAACTCCGGATTATCTGCTTTTGCATGCATTCCGAGGATTATGGCGTCAATATCGGCAGTGATTTTCTCAGGAAACCAACCTAGTTCAGCCGGTAAGATTCCTTTCTTTTCCAATCTTGATTTTGAAGGTTCAAAAATAGCATCATCACTTCCTGTTACCTGATATCCTTTATTGTGCAATGCAAGTGCTAAATTGTGCATGGCGCTTCCGCCTATGGCGATGAAATGTGTTTTCATTGAATACGTTAAATCGTTTGTTTGTTGAACTGTTTCTTCGAGAAACGAAAGTACAATTCCACGCTTAAATCGGTTAATTATTTTTCAAAAATAAGGAATTATAAAATGTCACATTTGCTTTTAGGGATAAATTAGTAATTTGTACAACATTTATTTGAGCACGCTCCCAACCTTTAGTGAAAAATAACACTCTCTTTATTAAAACTAACTTATGAAAAATATACTATTTGTTTTCTTACTGTTATCCACTGCACTATTTGCACAAAGAACAGATGAAAAATGGGATGAAGTTGTTACTTACGAAAATGATGGAAAAATTAAATCAGCCAATGAAATCGTAAGCAAAATTTACAAAAAAGCGATCGCAAGAAAAGATGAAGTTCAAATGCTAAAATGCTTCTTCTATCAATCAAAATACTTACAGATTATTGATGAAAACGCGCAAACTAAAATACTAAACAATCTTAAAACAGATATCGATCGTGTTTCGATTCCTTCAAAAGCAATTTTGAATTTGATTTATGCGAAGTGTTTAAATGATTATTACAATCAAAATAAATATTCCATCCAAAGAAGAACTACAACCACAGTACCAGATACTAATTTCTTAACCTGGACTACACTCAATTTTACTGATCAGATAAATCTTTCTTTAAAACAATCTCTTGAGAACGAAACTGTTTTAAAGAATACTTTATTGGCAAAATATGACCTTATTTTTGATTACCCTACTTTGGGGAATTTTAAAAATCAAAGCTTGTTCGATTATATAGTTAATGAAAATATCATAACATACAATTCCAAAATTAACAACTGGGAAATTCAAAAAAATGATTTTGAATCTTATGAAAAAGCCCTTTTCGGAAATTCCGCGGATTTCACAAAACTGAATCTGGATTTTATCACCAATGATAATCTAAGACAATCATTATCCTTGTATCAAAAAAGAGAAAGTACAAATCCAACAAAAGAAAATGAATGGGATCGCATACAATTTTGCAAAACAAAATTATCATTACCAAACGATCGCTATTTTAACTATTTAGTTCAATTTCAAAAAGACATCAAAGACGAACTCCTAATCCAGAAAATTCAATTAGAAAAAGCTTTCATTTTAAATAGTCAGGCATCAAAAGACATTCATCCTGATTACAACATAAAAGCCATTACGACTCTAGATAGTATCCTAGAAATCAGTAATAGATCTAATGCCTATAAATTAGCCCGCCAAAAGAAAGAAAATGTTATTTCCAAATCATTAAATGTACAACTTCAAAAATACACCTATATTGACGAAAATACGAGGGCTTTTATTCGATACAAAAATCTAGATCATTTAACAATTTCCTTCTTTAAAATCAATCAAAAGCAACTTGCTGAATTTAGAGTCCTATATTCAAAAAAAGACAGTTTAACTGAGGCTATCATTAAAAAAGCACAACCTATTGTAAGCAAAAAATATCTGCTCACAAATAAAAAAGACTTTTTTGAGTATACGACCGAGGTTCTACTACCAAATTTAAAAACAGGATCTTATTTAGTTTACTTTGAAAGTGATTCAGATGAAAAGAATAAGAAAGCCTTTGCATATGAAACCATCACTACAACAAATATAATGGCCTTAGCTTCTCAGGGTGATGCTAAAGAAACCTATCAGGTTCTGGATCGAAAAACGGGAGAACCAATACCCAACGCAATTCTTAAGTCGACTTACCTTAACCTTGTAACAAATAAAAAGGGAATTGCAGTTTATAAGGAAAAGAAATATACTTATAACAATGAAGCAATTCAAATTTCCACCGCAAATGATACTGTCTCCGTTTATAAAAACTATATTTTTTACAGCAGCGAATATGATCCTTCTGACACTACTGACAACAATGACTTTAAAGGAAAAGTCGAATTTTATTTAGACCGCGCAATTTATCGTCCTGGGCAAACTGTTTACTACAAAGGGATTGCAATCCAAAAAAAACAAAACATCACTAGTATTGTGCCTCACACCTCTTTTAACATCAGCATTAAAGATCCTGATTATAACGAGATTAAAGAGTTTGCAGTAGTAACAAATGAGTTTGGCTCTTTTTCTGGCGAATTTATCTTGCCTAAAACCGGATTAACAGGCAATTTTACGATGAAAGCTGATGACGTACATGATTATGAAAAAGACATTATCTATGACAAAGAAAATGAGGACCATCCTTTCTGGGACCATGTCAACTTTGAAAATTCTCAAACTGATTTTAGAGTAGAAGAATACAAACGCCCAAAATTTGAAGTCACTTTTGAACCCAAAAAAGAGGCCTTTCAAATCAATCAGTCGATTCAAGTAAAAGGTAATGCAAAAGCATTTGCCGGGAGTGTGATTTCTGACGCGAAGGTTACGTATTCGGTAACTCGTTATGTCGATTATTACAGAAATCATTACAGTAACGAACTAACTGAAACTATTTCAACCGGGGAAACAAAAACCGATGCCTCGGGTAAATTTATTATTGATTTTGTCGCAGTACCTTCTAAAAACAGCAACAAAGAGCAATTGCCTGTTTTTAATTATCGCATTAAAGCCTCGGTTACCGATATAAATGGTGAAACACATGAAACTGAAACTACCGTAAAAGTCGGCTATCACGATTTGGTTCTACAGACCTTTATCGCCCCTGAAATTAGAACTAAAGATAAAAATGAAGTTAAACTGGAAAGTACTAATTTAAATGGAGAATTCTTAGCAGCTAAAGGTGAAGTTAAAATCTACTTTATTAGTCCGTTTTCAAGCAAATTCAAACAAAACGTATGGAGTAAGCCTGAAATTGAAACCATAAGTAATGAAGAATTTGAAAAATTATTTCCATACGAACAAAACAAAAGTGACATAACAAATGAAAAAACTGAAGTTCTGGTTTATTCAAAAAAAGTTGATACTGAAAAGGACAAAAAAATAGTTCTGGATTTTATTACAAATTACAAGTCCGGAAAATACAAAATTGTATTCTCTGCAAAAGACCGTTATAACAATACTATTGAAAGCATCACCCCTTTTGACATTAAGCAAAGTAAAGACAGGTTCAATCCAAGTAAACTTTTTACTTTCGAACAGGTTAATCGCGACGCTAAAAAAGACGGTTTTGCATTAATCAAATTAACTTCTGTTATACCGGAACTTTACATCATTGCAACTGGGAGTTATAACAGTAAAATCTTTTTTGAAGAAACCTATCATCTACAAAACAACGAGACTATAATTAAAATTCCTTTAAAAAATGAATTTGAAAAAACTATACAGATTGGATTTCAAAGTGTTTTTGAAAATGAAACTTTTAACCTTCAAACAGATGTAACATTAAAAGAACTAATCTCAAAATTGGAGTTTAATGTTGAAACCTTTAGAAATAAAATACAGCCTGGAAGCAGTGAAAACTGGTCTTTTAAGCTAAAATCCATTAACGCAAAAAAAGAAGCTGAAATTTTAGCTTCAATGTATGACAGTTCCCTGGATCAATTTACCCAAAAAGATTGGCCAAATCTGGGCATTTATGATTACAACTATAATCAAAACAATACCAAAACCGCTCTAGGTTTCGAAAAGACTTCAACATCGATTATTAATCTAAATCCACCTCTAAATCGTGTAGAACTCTATAACGAAACTACCAAACTAATATGGTTTGGATTTGATTTTGCGAACCAAAACAACAATTTACAGCTGCAAAGAGAGTATCAGAGGCAACTTTCTAAAAAGACCAAAAAGCCTCTGAATGCAAAAATGATTTCTGGCGTGATTACCGAGATTTCAGGACTTCCTTTGCCCGGAGTTTCTATTATGATCAATGGAACAAAAAGAATAGCACAGAGTGATTTTGACGGATATTACGAAATTGAAGCCACCGAAAATGAAGAAATTATATTCAGTTATCTTGGTTTCAAAAACAAAACGGTGTCTGTTGAAAATAAAAAGAATATAGATATTATTTTAGTTGAAGATTCAAGTGCCTTAAACGAAGTTGTTGTAACTGCTTATGGAATACAAAAAAAACAAAAATCACTTTCTTATGCCGTTAGAAAAGTAAGCGCTGAGTCGATATCAGAAGATGCTCCTGTAAATGGCGCCCCGGCTACAATGCTTTCAGGAATAATAAGTGGTCTGGAGATTACCAAAACTGATTCAGATAAAATAGTGATTCGTGGTGCAGCTTCTAATACCGCAACACAACCACTAATTATAGTTGATGGAGAAATTTCTAATGAAGAAACTTTAAAAAATCTGAGCCCCTCAGAAATAATTTCAATTGACACATTAAAAGCCGACAAAGCCTTAGTACTTTACGGAAACAAAGGTGCAAACGGAGCCATAATCATTACAACCAAAAAAGCCTTAGAAGCCTTAACACAAGTAAAAGCCAGAAAAAATTTATCTGAAACTGCTTTTTTCCTACCTAATTTAAGAACGGATGCTAACGGAAAAGTGAGTTTTAACTTTAGCTCTCCTGAAGCTTTAACGACTTGGAAACTTCGTTTATTGGCACATAACAAAGATGCTGTTTCCGGTTATCTGGAGAAAAGTGTTGTGACTCAAAAAGAGTTAATGCTTTTACCAAATTTCCCACGCTTCTTTAGAGAAAAAGACACGATTGTAATCCATGCCAAGATCTCGAATATTACCAACGAAACGAAAACCGGAATTGCTGTTTTACAGTTTTTTGATGCTACAACCCTACAGCCGATCGATGCTAAAATGCTCAATGCACAAAACATCAGAAACTTTACTGTTGGTGCTTTCGGAAACACAACCGTAACCTGGACCGTTTCAATACCGGAAGGTTTGCAGGGTTTACAATATAAAATCCTGGCTAAATCAGGCAATTTTTCCGACGGAGAAGAAAACATTCTGCCGGTTTTGACGAACAATATGCTTGTTACAGAAAGTATTCCTATCTGGGTTCGTGAAAACTCAACCAAAGAGTATACGTTTAACAACCTAAAAAACAACAATTCAACAACTTTAAAGAATCACCAATTTACATTCGAATATACTTCGAATCCATCCTGGATAGCTATTCAGTCTTTGCCTTATTTAATGGAGTACGAGCATGAATGTGCGGAACAAACTTTTGCCCGTTTTTATGCCAATGCTTTGGCTTCGGAGATTATTTCAAATAATCCGAAGATTGCGACTGTTTTTGAAAATTGGAAAAAAAATGGAAAGCTAACTTCTAAACTAGAAGAAAATGAAGAGTTAAAATCGATTATTCTTGCTGAAACTCCGTGGCTAAATGATGCGCAAAGCGAAGACGAAAAGAAAAAAAATCTGGCACTTTTGTTTGATCTGGAGAAAATGAAAACTTCACAGGAAACTACTTTCGAAAAATTAAAACAAAAGCAAAAAGCATCAGGAGGATTTTTATGGTTTGACGGAGGGAACGAAAATGAATACATTACCCGACATATTCTGGCTGGATTGGGTCATTTATCAAAGTTAACTAAAAGTAGTGATAACAATAAAATAGACCAAATTGCAAAAACTGGTATTCCGTTTTTAGACAATAAATTTTTAGAATACTATAAAAACAGAACCAAAGGTTTAAAAGCTGTAGAGAAACTAATTTGGATCAATCCGTATTCTGATCTGCATTATTTATATACAAGAAGTTTTTATTTAGAGAAATATCCTCTTTCAGACACTTTAAAAAAAGCCACCAAACTTTATTTAGAAACAGCTAAAAAAGATTGGTTAAACTATTCTCTCTACGAAAAAGGATTAGCTGCATTAACTTTGAATCGTTTTGGCGAAAAAGAAATTGCTAAAAAAATCATAGAAAGTTTAAAAGAAACATCATCAAACAACGAAGATTTAGGAATGTACTGGATCGTCAATAAATCGGGCTGGTATTGGTATCAGGCGCCAATAGAAACACAGGCTTTATTAATTGAGGCTTTCGCGGAAGTGAATAACGATACCAAATCTGTTGATGCAATGAAAGTATGGTTATTAAAAAACAAACAAACCAAAAATTGGCCAACAACTAAATCTACTACCGAAGCTATTTATGCTTTATTAATGCAAGGAAATGACTGGTTAAGTGTGAAAGACAATACCGTTATTAAAATTGGAGATGAAAAAATTCTAACTAAAAAACTGACTGAAAATGAAAAAGAAGCTGAAACCGGTTATATTAAACTAAGCTGGAAGGCCGATGAAGTTAAAAAAGAAATGGCTCCAATCACTATTCAAAACAAATCTAAAGTTCCTGGTTTTGGAGGTGTTTATTGGCAGTATTTTGAAGATTTGGATAAAATTAAAACCAATTCAGGATCGGTCCTCTCAGTCTCGAAAGAACTATATCTAAAGAAAAGCACGTTAAAAGGAGAACAATTAGAAAAGATCAGTTCTAAAAACTCTTTAAAAACCGGAGATTTAGTTACAGTACGATTGATCATTACTGCAAAAGAAGACACCGAATATATTCATTTAAAAGACATGCGAGCTTCTTGTTTTGAGCCGGTAAATGTGCTTTCTCAGTATCAGTATAAAGATTATTTGGGGTACTATATGAGTACCAAAGATGCAGCAACTCATTTCTTCTTTGATACAATCAATAAAGGAACTTATGTAATAGAATACGATATTCGTGTAAACAACAGCGGAGAATTCTCTAACGGAATTACAACAATTGAAAGTATGTATGCACCGGAATTTACAAGTCATACTGACGGAATTAGAGTAAAAGTCAATTAACAACTGGTACACATTCCAAAAAATAAAATCCCAAATTCCAAAAGCATGCTGCAAAGAATTCCACCATGAATTCACGAATTAATTAATTAATTAATATTCGTGAATCCGTGGCGAAAAAAACAAAAACACCCGACAGATTTTAAAAACCTGTCGGGTGTTTGTTCAATAAAAAAAATCGAATTATTTAATAATCGTCATTTCGTCAATAATGTTTTTAGCACCTGCGTATTTGTCGATAATCCAAAGTACGTAACGAATATCTACGTTGATTGTTCTTTGTAATTTAGAATCGAAAATAACATCTCCTGCCATCGCTTCGATGTTTCCGTCAAAAGCAACTCCAATTAATTCTCCTTTTCCGTTCAATACCGGAGAACCTGAATTTCCACCAGTAATATCGTTATCTGTCAAGAAGTTTACCGGCATATAACCCGCTTTATCTGCATACTGCCCAAAATCTTTTGCTTTGTTCAACTCTAACAAACGTTTTGGTAAATCAAATTCCTGATCTCCTGCTTTATACTTTTTAACCATACTTTCCATGGTTGTATAATTATTGATTTTAGCATCGTTACGCGGATCAGCAGGTAAAGCTCTTACTTTTCCGTAAGTTAGTCTCAAGGTAGAGTTAGCGTCAGGATATTGAATAGCATTCAGTTTAGATTCTCTTAAACCTTCTACCAATTTACGGTAAGCACTTGCGAAACCGTCATCAGCTTTCAACTGATCGTCTGTTTTAGCACGGTATTTTGTCATTAAATCGTTAGAGATAATATACAAAGGATCGTGTACAATTGCTAATGGTTTAGGATTAGCCATAAATGCCAATACTTTGTCTTTAGAAGTAAAATAACTGATTTCAGTTGCTTTTGCCACATCGGCAGTAAAGTCACCATTGTTCCCTGATTTCATTTTAGCAATTTGCGTCGCTAAACCATATTCAGCAGCTTTAGAAGCGTATAAATTCAATTGTGCTGTTAATACATCTTTTTCAAGAGGCGCATAAAATTCACCATAGATGTTTTCGATCATTGCGTTGATCTTAGGCAGCATTTCAGCTTTCTTAGCATCATTTTCGTTGTAATAAGCGATCAATGCGTTTCCTAGGTTAGCAGTTCCGGTTGCGTAAGCTGATGTACGTAAAAGCTGTGTCAGGTAATTATCATGAGTTGATTTTACATTTGTAGATCTGTAATAATCATTAATAGTTGGAATTACATTCTCATACTTTTCTTTATTAGCCGGTTTAGTAGCCCACTCGTAAAATTTATCTTCTTGTCCCGCTTTAACCTCTGCTGTTCCCGCTTTTGTTAAAGCATCAATCATCCCCTGACGGTTTTTCCAGTAGTTTGCTGTAGAAGCATATTTAGACGCGTATTGCAAACGAACTGTTGCATCTTTGTCCATATACTTTTTCATTTGATCCATTCCGGTTTTAGCACCTTCAACCCAAGCAGGGTAAGCAAACTTAACGTTTTGCTCAATTCCTCCAGCCGGCATCCAACGGTTTGTTCTTCCCGGATACCCTAAGATCATAGCGAAATCATTCTCTTTAACTCCTTTAATACTTACTGGTAAGTAGTGTTTTGGTTTCAAAGGCACATTATCTTTAGAATATGCTGCCGGATTTCCGTCTTTATCTGCGTACACTCTGAACATAGAGAAATCTCCTGTTTGACGAGGCCACTCCCAGTTGTCCGTATCTCCACCAAATTTACCAACACTTTCAGGAGGTGTTCCTACTAAACGTACGTCTGTATAATCCTGGTAAACGAAATAGTAATACTCATTTCCCTGAAAGAAAGGACGAACAGAAACGGTATATTTTCCACCTTCATTGTTTTCCTTTTCAATCAAAGCAATTTCTTGCTGAATCGCTTTACTTCTTTCAGTCTCTGTCATTTTATCATTTACTTTTGACAAAATTCTTTTAGAAACATCATCCATACGCACGAAGAAACGTACATACAATGATTTCGGTTTCATTTCGGCACTTCTTTGTTTTGCCCAAAAACCGTCTTTTAAGTAGTTTTGCTCTGCCGAAGATAGTTCTGCAATTGCGTCATAACCACAATGGTGATTGGTTAAAACCAATCCTTCTTTAGAAACAATTTCTGCTGTACAACCTCCATTAAATTGTACAATAGCATCTTTTAAACTATGATGGTTGATACTGTAAATTTCTTCGGCTGTCAATTGCAAGCCCATTTTTTCCATATCTCTATGGTTCAATCTTTCGATAAACATCAAAAACCACATTCCCTCATCAGCTCTTACAGGAAAAGCCATCAGACACATGGTCAAGAATAAAACTATTTTTTTCATGTTATTTTGTTTAAGTGATGCGAATATAATTCATTTTCATAATTATACTACCGCAATTCCTGCCGAAATTAGACATCTCAGTGATTTTTTAGCATTTCATTACGAATTTAACACCAATAATGTATTTAATTTGGCCTACGAAAATCTGTTATTTTCATGTTATATGAATAGTACACAAAACAAAAAAGGTGCTCTGTTTCCAGAACACCTTTTTTACAAATTGTATTTTTTATTCGTTAAGCATTTTCCAAAGCTTATCTTTCAAATCCGTTAAACCCTGCTGAGCCACTGATGAGATAAACATATATGGAACGTCTTTGAAAGCGACGTCTAATTCGGTCTTCAATTCAGCTTTCAATTCGTCATCCAACATATCACATTTAGAGATTACTAAAAGACGTTCTTTGTCTAACATTTCAGGATTGTACTTGGTTAATTCATTGACCAAAATATCATACTCTGCTTTAATATCTGGTGTATCAACCGGAACTAGAAACAATAATGTTGAGTTACGTTCGATATGACGCAAAAAGTAATGACCTAAACCTTTCCCTTCTGCAGCTCCTTCAATAATTCCGGGAATATCTGCAATTACAAAAGATTGATAATCTCTGTACGCCACAATTCCTAAGTTTGGCTTTAGGGTTGTAAAAGGATAATCGGCAATTTTTGGTTTTGCAGAAGTTAAAACAGACAATAGGGTTGATTTTCCGGCATTTGGAAAACCTACTAAACCAACGTCGGCTAATACTTTAAGCTCTAAAATTACATCCATTTCTACTCCCGGTAAACCCGGCTGAGCATAACGGGGTGTTTGATTGGTTGAACTTCTGAAGTGCCAGTTTCCCAGACCTCCTTTTCCTCCTTTTGAGAGGATTCTTTTTTCACCGTCTTCGGTAATTTCGAATAAAGTTTCTCCTGTTTCTTTGTCTTTTACTACAGTTCCTAAAGGTACTTCGATAAATTTATCTTCTCCGTCAGCACCTGTACTACGGTCTCCTCCTCCATCTCCACCGTGGCCCGCTTTAATATGTCGTGCAAATTTTAGATGAAATAATGTCCAAAGTCCTTTATTCCCCACCAAATACACGTGTCCTCCACGACCACCATCACCTCCGTCTGGGCCTCCTTTTTCAATAAATTTCTCTCTATGTAAATGCGTAGATCCTTTACCTCCTTTACCGGAAGAAACATAAATCTTAACATAATCTACAAAATTTCCTTCTGTCATTTTTCTGAATTTCAGATTTTAGATTTTAAATTTTAGATTTCTCTAGCTTCTATTTCTAAATTCTATTTTATTTATCTTTCAGCTGCAGTCACCTTTTTCAGTACCAAACTATGACTGAAAACTGTGACTGAAAACTAAAACTTCATTCTTTAAGCGCTTTTACCAACACTTTATCAATCTTTACGCCATCCATATCGATTACTTCCAGCACAAACTTTTGCCAGATTAATTTTTCGCCTTCTTTTGGAATATGCGAAAGCTCGGTCATAATCATTCCGCTTACCGTGTTTACTTCATAATCGTTTGTCAATTCGTCTAACTCAAAATAAGTTAAAAAATCGTGTAACGAATAATGTCCGTCAACGAGCCACGAACCGTCTTCTCTTTCAATTAATTGGAATTCATCTTTATAAAAATCAGATGCATCTCCTACTAAAGCTTCCAGAATATCATTTAGGGTAATAATTCCCTGAAAAACACCATACTCATCAGAAACTAAAGCATAATGAATCCCTGTTTTTTTAAAATTCTCCAGCGCTTTGTATGCCGTTGTTTGCTCCATTAGGTAAGGCGCATCAATCATGATTCCCGCCAAATCAAAATGTTCACTTTCAATGTTTGCAAAGATATTCTTTAGGGTTACAACCCCCACAATATCATCATAATTGTCTCTGTACACGGGATAAACAGTATGCAAATCCTGCAAAACCAATTCCTTAATCTTCGTTTTATCGGCATTGAAAGGCAGCATATCAACTGACTTACGGTGTGTCATCAACGAATTTACTTTTCGATCCCCAATGTGAAAAACACGTTCTACGATATCTTGCTCGATCTCCTGAACTTCTCCGCCCTCAGTACCTTCTTTGATAATTGCTTTAATTTCTTCTTCGGTTACCTTACCATCGGCAGTTGGTTTAATCTGAAATACATTCAGTAAAAAATCTGTCGAAGAAGTAAGCAGCCAGATAAAGGGCGCTGTAATTATCGAAATGGTTTTCATAGGCAGCGCTACCATTTTGGCAATTGCCTCCGGATAATTTAAACCAATTCGCTTTGGCAATAATTCCCCTAAAACCAAAGAGAAAAATGTCAAAACCACGACCACAATACCTACTGCAACAGAATGAGCATAGGGTTTTAAAAATGCAAATCCGCTAACAAAAACCTCAACGTCCATTGTTATTTTATCACCGCTGTAAATACCAGTCAAAATACCAATTAAAGTAATTCCGATTTGTACGGTTGACAAAAATTTATTTGGAGAATTGGCCAGATCAAGTGCTATTTTAGCACTATTGTTTCCTTTTTTTGCGGCAGTTTCAAGTCTGTTTTTCCGAGCCGAAATCAATGCAATTTCTGACATGGAAAAAACACCATTCAATAGTATTAGAAAAAATATTATTAGTATTTCCAATTTTTGGTTTATTCGTTATAAAATTGTCTTCATCAAGATAATTCTGTCATCTTAAAACTTCGTCTCCCTATCATTCAAAAGAATCCTGTCTTAAAAAACTAATTTTTCTTCCCAGAAAACAGCACCACAAAAATGCCTGTTTTATGACAAGAAAAATAGTTCTTAAAAGTCCCGATCGCAGTCGGGATGAAACGACAGCCGAAAAAAGCTTCTACAAATTATCTATAACTGACGTTAATCGCTCTGTAATTTCTTCGATGGTTCCGATACCATTTACGGCATGAAACTTATTTTGTTCTTTATAATATCCAATTAGTGGAGCTGTTTTTTCATTGTACTCCTGGTATCTTACTCTAATTTTCTCTTCGTCCTGATCGTCAGCTCTTCCGCTTGTTTTTCCTCTTTCTAACAAACGAGCCACTAGAATTTCATCATCTGCTTCTAATGCAACAGTCGCCGTTACACTTGATCCAATCGTTGGTAAAAATTGATCTAAAGCTTCCGCCTGATCTAAAGTTCTAGGATAACCGTCGAACAAAAACCCTGCTGTATCAGGATGTTTTTTTACCTCATCAATTAACATTGCGGTAGTTACTTCACACGGAACTAACGCTCCGTTATCCATAAAAACTCTTGCTTGTTTTCCTAAATCTGTATCATTTTTTAAGTTAAAACGAAAAATATCTCCTGTTGAAAGATGTGTTAATTTGTACTTTTCTTTTAAAAATTCTGCCTGAGTTCCTTTACCTGCCCCTGGCTTTCCAAATAAAACAATGTTAATCATAATATGAGTAAGTGTTGTGACTTCTATTTTTACAAGAAGTTTTAAATGAATATATAGTTGTGTGCGTGTTTCAATTTATTCTGCCAATTTATAAACTTCGGGAAAGTTTCTTCCCAAACCATCATAGTCCAGTCCGTAACCTACAATAAATTTATTTGGAATTCTGATTCCGATATAATCTATCTTGATGTCTTTTTTATAAGCTTCCGGTTTAAAAAACAAAGTAGCAATTTTAAAATGCTTTACATTTTGCGCTTTAAACAGTTGTTTCAATTCTTCAATTGTATTTCCTGTATCAATAATATCTTCAATAAGAATAACCGTTCTTCCTGATAAATCCTGATTGATCCCTATTAATTCTTTTACCGTATTGGTACTTTCAATTCCTTTATAAGAAGCCATTTTGATAAATGAAACCTCGCAAAGGCCTTTGTATTTCTTCAAAAAATCGGCAACTACCATAAAAGCCCCATTTAAAACACCAATAAAAATTGGGGTATCGTCTCCAAAATCATCTTCTACCTGTGCTACTATTTTAGTTAAAGCGAAATCAATTTCTTTGGCCGAAATAAACGGAACAAATTGTTTATCGTGAAGTTGTATCATTATTTTTACATTTAAAATAATGGGCAAAGATACAGAATTAGAAATAAACTGCGGGTATCAAAATATAGGACATACCTATTT
>NZ_CAGKLC010000013.1 GCF_903469665.1 Flavobacterium sp. UGB4466
GTTTATTTTCTCCAAATCATAATGAAGAGGAAAACAACAACAAAAAGAGATTTGTATTCACATAAACAGCATAAGCATCTGCGAAAAAAAACGTAACTTTATAACTGATTGTCTGCATGTTACAAAACACTAGAAATAATTAACTTTCAGTAAATGCAATAAATAGTTATACTTAAATGTTATCTATCCGGATACAAACACATTCGTTTGATGTTTGTCTTAAAACCTATAAATAATATGAAAAAAATACTATTAACTATTATACTAACCGGTGCTGTTTTACAGGGATATGCGCAGAAGGAAATGAATGGCAAATACAAACCCATTGATTCGAAAAATGTTGAATTAAAAGACGTACCGCCACCAACAGAAACTCCGTTAAATCCTGATCTTCCGCTGCCAAAAGAGCCTACCGTTTTAAAAATCAATCCGGAAGATTTGTATAAAAACAACAGTCTGTACAAACCCGAAGCCAATGTGGAAGGGATTTTTTACAGAAGAAATGAATATTTGGGAGGTTTTGTCACCAATACAGCTGTGTCTACTATTCGTTATCGCGATGCTGCTTTTGTCGATGGCGATAAAATACGAGTATACCTGAATGATAAAGTAATTGAACCCGAAGTAAGTTTAAACGGAGATTATCAGGGTTTTAAAATTACCTTGGTAAAAGGAATGAACAAAATTGACTTTGAAGCTTTAAACGAAGGTTCTGCTTCACCTAATACCGCTGAATTTCAAGTTTATGACGACAAAGGAAAAGTGATTGAAGCAAGTCAATGGAATGTGGGAAAAGGTTACAAAGCAACTATTATCCTGTATAAAGAATAAAGTTTTCTTCACAAATAAATATTCTTTCTTTAGGTTTTACGACCATAAAGTAAAAGTCTTTTAAAAGAATAAATAGCGGGAAGTTTGGGAAAACTTTCCGCTATTCTTTTTTTATAGGTTTCGATAAAAAGTGCCTTCTCCTCTCCTTCCAGTCTTTCTGTATACGGAATCAAAGCCGATCCCGAGATGAAATTAAAAAGTGTTTCATGATCTTTAGCTATAATTGGATATACCTTTTGCTGCATCTGAAGGTCTTCCAATCCGCCATCAAACAGAATTTGTGCGTACTCATCGATACTTAAAACCGGGGATTCTCTTTTAAATCCTTTTAAGAAAGAAACGAAAGGCTCTTCCTGTACCAGCTCTAAAAGGATTTTATTGAGCTTGTTTTCGGGCTGAACCGGCATTTGTACAGCAAATTGTCCTTTCGGATTTAACTGTTGCAGCAATCTGGTAAATAATATCTCATGATTGTCCGACCATTGTAAAGCTGCATTACTAAAAATCAGATCCCATTTTTCGTCCGATTCTATTGTTTTTTCTGTGGTCGCTTTTCTGAAATGCAAACGATCCGTTTCTAAAGACTTCGACTGTTCCAGCATTTCCGGCGAAGAATCGACTCCCAAAAAGTACGCTTCTTCAAATTGATTAGACAGAATCGCCGTTTGTTCTCCCGTGCCGCAACCCAAATCAATGGCTTTCATTCCTTTTACTTGCTGAATAAAACCGGTCAAATCATAAAATGGCTGATAACGAATATTTTTAAACTTATTATAAATTTCGGGATTCCAGGGCATTGCTTACTTATTTTATAATCCGTTCTGATTGAAAAAAAACCACAATCAGGACAGATTTAGGTTACTAAAGACTAAGATACAAAATTATTCAAGGTAGATATAACAATAAAAACAGACATTACAATGCGTATTTATACGGCTTTTAGTAAAAGTGTGTCGTTCTGTAGTAGATTGCCTTTTATTAAAAAAAGAAACAAACCGAACAGGTTTTAAAAAACTGTACAATTTGTTAGAAAAATGCTGATAATAAATACTCCTTTCTAATAAGTGACTAATTTTAAATGATACTAATACGCTCTCCTTTACAAAAGAGTACGTTTTTAATTTTTTATGTTTTTCTTTAATCTTAAAGCATCATCTTCAAATTATCTAATTATCACTTTTGACTTCATTACTCAAAACACGTAAAAACATAAATTTTATACTATCGAATATCCAAACATTGCTTGCGGTTTCCACAGCAGAAACACAATGCAAAATACCTGACTAATACAGCCCGCAGTTGAAACTTACAATCATACTTTACTCTTTTTTCTATAAAAAATGCCCCCAAATAGTGTCTAACTATTTGGGGGCAGTTCATTAAAATTTGTCGGGTTTACCTACATTTTAATATCTTTCTACAGTACCTCCATAAATTTTAGATAAGGAGTCATCAATTTTTTATCAAAAACAGGTGGCGTTAAATTCGAATCCGATAAAAAATATCTTGTATTACTTCTGTCATAATAATAGGTGTTTTCATAAGCCTCAACCAAAGATTTTCCTTCATGTACATCTTCGGTAAACAAACTCAGTAAAGGATAGATTGGTAAACTATTATCATATTTCCATTGGCTCAGCCACTTATGATACTCCATCCCTTCTAAATCTGTAGCATAATATTCGTTCATTTTAGCACAAAAATCGGTCAGGGATACATCATTTTCGGCCAAAGGAGACAGATGGAAATTTAAACCAACAGCTTCCTTCTTTTTACTGATATGTGTGATGGCTTTACACATATAATCTACTGTTGTAAGCTCATCTTTTAATCCCATTACCAGAGGAAAAGATTTGAGTTTAACGCAGCTTCTGATTAATGCTCCCCACCATTGATTCATTACTGTTGCTCCCGAGGTGCTGTGACATACGGCAAAACCGAGTCTGAAATTAATAATTGGCAGCCCCTTTGCCTTTGCTTTTTCGGCAATACTTTCCATAACCCATTTACTTTTAATGTATCCCAAATCGCGAGAAACAGCGGCCATATTCTGATCGATTGCATCATCTTCGTACATCCATGTTTTTTGGGTAAAAGACCTTCCCCAACTAAAAACGCCCATTGAAGATAAAAGTACCAGATATTTTACCTTTTCTTTTACGGCAAGATCAATTATATTATGCAAACCGTCTATGTTTGATTTTTTAATTACAGCATAAGGCTGTACATAACTTACAGAACTTCCGGAATGATAAATAACTTCAATTTGTCGCGCAATAAAAGAATAATCACCCACAGTCATTCCAAACTGAGGCAATGACAAATCCCCCACTATAGCAACAACCCGATCGTTATAGAAGGGAAGCCATGGCAATTTAAATTTATCAAATGTGTTTTTAATTCTTTCCAATCCGCTTTCAGGAGACGAAGCCCGTACCAGGCAATATATTTCAGCGACGGTTTTATTCAAAAGTTCTTCTAACAAATGTGATCCAATAAAGCCGGTAACTCCCGTTAAAAAAATACGTTTCGGATTAGTCAGCAGCGCAGCATCCGGTATTTCCTTTATATCAAAATCAATATGCAATTCCGAGTCGCTAATTAATTCATCAATCATCAACCCGGCTCTTTCTTTTTGAGAAATTTCGATTTCCTGAAATCTTTTCTCCACTTCTTGTACAAAGGTAGAAACAGTCTTAAAAATATAAAGCTCCGGTAGACTAATGCAATTTTTAACGGGTTCAGGAAGCAATACATGAAGCTGTGCCAGAAGTAATGAATGTCCGCCCAACTCAAAGAAGTCGTCATCATCATCAATCTCTTCTATGGTAAGTAAATCTTTCCAGATGTCTTTTACAATTTCGGGAAGATTGGCTGTCTCTCGTTTAGGAACTGCTTTGTTTTGAGATTGATTTTCCGGAATTTCCAATAATAATCTATCAATTTTTCCGGCATGTGTCAGCGGCATTTTATCGATCACAATAATCTTATCAGGCAACATATATACCGGCATAAGCTGTTGTAGTTTTGCTCTTATATGTTGCAGGGATTGTATTTCGTCATCGTGTGCGGTCATCAATTGTATAAAAGCAATCAGAGCCGGAAGACCATTTTCCTTCCGATGAACTTTTATGGCCGCCTTAGAGATCTGTGGGAGCTTTGTCATATGGTGTTCAATTTCACCCAGTTCAATTCGGTAGCCTCTAATTTTAACCTGATCGTCTTTTCGTCCGTAAAACTCCAAATTTCCATCTGGTCTTTTCAGAACTAAATCCCCCGTTTTGTAGATTATTCGTTTTTGCCCTAAATCATTTCTAAGCCATTCAGGGGCTTTAATAAATACATTTTTTGTGTCGTCCGGGCGGTTCAGGTAACCTAAGGCCAGTTGCGGCCCACCAATATATAGTTCTCCAACCGAGCCGTCTGCTATCGGTTTTAAATCTCTGTCGAGAATAAATAAATGAGCCAGTGGCATCGCAGCTCCAATAATTCGGGGATTGGTCTCTTCCTTAAATTCGTAATTCGTAACAGCAACAGTGGCTTCCGTAGGCCCATAACTATTAATAAGCCGAATTTTTTTGTACCAGGATTTAACAGTAGCCTCACTACCGGCCTCACCTCCTATAGCGATCGTTTTTAGGTTTCCGATAGGCTTGTTTACAGGCAATGAAGCCAGTACCATAGGTGGCAGCAATGGAATAGTATCGATATTTTGACTGACTATAAAATCTAAAAGAGGTTCGCCAACAATTTTGTTATTGGGATACAAATAGACCGTTGCACCTTTAATTAATGGGGTCCAGATGTCAATAATTGCGGCATCAAAACTTGGAGAAGCAAATTGCAGTGTTGTGCTTGCTGCAGACAATCGCAAGAGATCCGATTGATATTCAACAAAATTATAAAAAGACTCATGACCAATACTAACTCCCTTAGGTAATCCGGTACTACCCGAAGTATATATAATATAAGCGGGGCTTTCGGGTGCAATTGAGATTTCAAAATCAGCTTTGGAACTCTTTTTGTAATCTTCATTTTGAAACAAAAAGTCCAGGGCAATACTTTCATTGGCATTGTTGTAAACTTTATTCAAATGCAGTTCCACCGTTAACATCATGTCTATTTTCGAATCTTCGATCATCATTTGTATACGAGACTCCGGTAACTCTCCGTCAATAGGAAGGTAAGCTGCACCCGTTTTTAAAATTGCTAAAAAAGCAATAATCCGATCAACCGATTGCGGAATACAAACACCCACAACCCCATTTTCTGCAATCCCTTGTTCTCTTAAATAATGAGCCAATTGATTCGTTTGTTCATTAAGTTCTTTATAGGTGATTTTTTCAATGTCGTCAATAATAGCTAATTTTTCGGGATACTTTTTAAAGATTTCTTCCATCTTCCTGACAATATTAATGGAAGATTCTTCTAAATTATTGTTCAAAAAATGACCTTGATTCTCCTTCGCAGTTGCATTCATTTCTTCGTTCATGGTGATTTCAATTTAGGGTTAAATTTAGGGGTAAATACGAATTGACTATAAAAATCTAAATAACAAACACTTACGTATTTTTAACATTTAAAAGCGGACAATAAATTTAACTTAAAAAAGTCTTACCTTTTACAATGAAATTATTAAATCGATGTTAACAAAAAACAAATTAAACAATTAATAATCAAAACATTAAAATATCTGTTTTTGTAAAAAAAGCTATTAAATCAGTGCTAATCTGAATCTGATGATCTACTTTCGGGAAATATAAACAGGCGGGATTTAAAACCCTATCAGGTTTATGGAATAGTAGCAATTTTATTGACCTAGATCAAACTTTTGTGTCTGAAACAAGTCTAGCTTTGCTGCTCTTTAATTCAAAAAACGCAACAAAAGATGATCAGCACATTATCCTATCCTTTAGAAAAATTTGGTTTAACCAGTGTCGAGCGTGTCGAAAATGCTTTACGACAACTGCGAAACGGAAAAGGAATTCTATTAACTGATGACGAAAATCGCGAAAACGAAGGCGATTTAATTTTTTCGGCACAACACATCAACGTACAAGACATGGCCATGATGATACGAGAGTGCAGCGGAATTGTTTGCCTTTGTCTGACCAATGAAAAAGCCGATCAGTTGGAATTACCCTATATGGTGAAAGAAAACACCAGTAGTTTTCAGACGCCTTTTACCATTACAATCGAAGCAAAAGTGGGTGTAACTACTGGAGTTTCAGCAGCAGATCGAATTACAACCATTAAAACTGCAATTGCACTAAATGCCAAACCCACAGATCTTGCAAAACCCGGGCATATCTTTCCCCTACGTGCCAAAAACAACGGCGTCCTTGAACGAAACGGACATACGGAAGGCAGTGTAGATCTAATGAAATTAGCAGGCCTCGAGCCGGAAGCCGTCCTGTGCGAATTAATGAACGAAGACGGAAGCATGGCTAAACTGGACAAAATCATTAGCTTTGCAGTACAACATGATTTGGTAGTACTTTCAATAGAAGATATTATCTACTATCGAAAATATGTAAAAGACTATGTTTAATTACTGATTGTTAATGGTTTGTTGTTGATAGTTGATAGTTAATTGTTTATACTCATTATCTAATAATCCAACAATCTAACAATCTAACAATCTAACAATCTAACAATCTAACAATCTAACAATCCAACAATCCAACAATCTAACAATCTAACAATCTAAAAATCTAATTATCTAATTAAAAAAATGCCCTACAAACAACTTGGTGCTTATATAAAAAGTCGTATTGCAGTTTCTGATCAAGACCTCAATACTATTTTGTCGCATTTTAAACCTTTGGATCGGGACAAAAACGACCTGTTGCTTTCGGCTGGGCAAACGAGTCAAAATAGTTATTTTGTAGATAAAGGCTGTTTGAGAATTTATTACATCAACGAAGAAGGAAAAGATGTCACCCGATACATTGCATTCGAGAATCAATTCGCCACGGCTTTGGTAAGTTTTATTACCAAAATGCCTTCGACAGAATACATACAGGTTATCGAGAAATCGGAGTTATTGTATATCAGTCATGAAGATTTCAATCATTTAATGGAGATTGTTCCTCAATGGAGGGAGTTTTATTGTTCGTATCTCGAAAAAGCCTATGTCAATAACACCAACAGACTCATGTCGTTTACCACTATGGGGGCTTTAGAAAGATACACCCAATTGCTCAAAATCAATCCAACAATTGTAAAACGATTGCCCAATAAAATTGTAGCTTCCTACATCAATATTTCGCAGGAAACACTAAGCAGACTGAAATCTAAGGTTTTAATTTAGCTCCCTGTCAATCTGTGAAGTGCGAAATCTTTTTAGTGAGATGTGAGATATTAATAGTCAGAGCCTCAGGATAAAGAGTGAAGAGTGAAGAGTAAAGAGTAAAGAGTAAAGAGTAAAGAGTGAAGAGTGAAGAATCTGCCATAAACAATTAACAATTAACAATCAACAATTAACCATCAACAATAAACCATTAACAATAAACCATTAACCATTAACAATGCACATCGATACCATTCTTGACAACATCTTTCAGCTTCCCGAGGGGTCCAAAAATGCACTAAAGCTTTGTATTAGTGAAATAAAATATCCTAAAGGACACATACTGTTAAATGCCGGAAAGGTTGAGTCTGCGCTCTATTTTATAAAAAAAGGAATTGTGCGGGCGTATGTGGATGAAAATGATAGTGAAGTTACGTTTTGGTTCGGAAAAGAAGGACAAACCGTTGTTTCGATGAAAAGTTATGTTGAGGAGCAAAAAGGTTATGAAACGATTGAACTTCTGGAGGACTGCGAACTCTACGAATTAAAAAAGGCGCATCTTCAGCAATTGTTTGATACCGATGTTCATATTGCCAATTGGGGCAGAAAATTTGCCGAACAGGAACTTGTTAAAACCGAAGAACGCCTCATTTCAAGGCAGTTTAGAAATGCCACTGATCGTTACCTGGAACTTATGAAATACCATCCCGAACTACTTCAAAGAATTCAATTGGGACATATTGCCTCCTATCTGGGTATCACGCAGGTTAGTCTGAGCAGAATCAGAGCTGATCTGAAATAAATTCATTTTTTATCATTTGTTAAATTTTTATTGCGGGAGTTAAAGGAACTTTGCGTCCTAAAATTTTAACAATTATGAACTGGATTATTCTAATTATTGCGGGACTGTTTGAAGTCTCTTTTGCAACTTGTCTCGGAAAAGCCAAAGAAGCCACCGGTACCGATGTTTATTTATGGTATACCAGCTTTTTTGTATCACTAACCATAAGCATGCTGTTACTGATTAAAGCCACTGAAACCTTGCCTATCGGAACGGCCTATGCGGTATGGACCGGAATTGGAGCCGTTGGAACGGTATTGATGGGGATTCTTATTTTTAAAGAGCCTGTAGACTTCTGGCGATTATTTTTTCTCTTTACTCTGGTAAGTTCTATTATTGGACTAAAAGCGGTATCACATTAATCAGACGATAACATTTACCATAGTTACTTCAAATTCAAATGTCAATTCAGGGAACGGAAATTTTATTCAGTACAAGCTGATTTTTTTTGCCCTTTTTCGTTCCCTGAAACGACAAAAGAGACCTAATCTGTCTTTTTACTTATAAGATTTATCCTTTTATTTTTTTTCTTTATTTTTTTAATGAAACAATGTTGCATTTACAAATAAGAATTCTATATTTGTACTTCATTGCTTTATTAGCTATGGATTCATTAGAATGAAAAAGAAATTTAAATTTATAAATCTTTTGATGCCGTTGGTGGTAGTATTTGCTATACTATTTCCGGCGATACATTCATATGAACATATACACAGTCACAGTTCCACTGCTAAAAAAGCCGTACTTTATCCTACCGATAAAAGTGAATTTAAAATGCAGGATCACTCAAACGAAGAGTGTGCTATTTGTCATTTCAAATTCAGTCCGGTCAGCACTTTTGACTTTGTAACTTTTCAGTTTTATAAAAATAGTACGCCAATTCCTTATGTACATTTTTATTCAAAATCGTTTGCTCCTTTTTTCAAAGGCTCTTTATTTGCCCTTCGTGCGCCTCCTATTGCCTAAAACGACAAAAGTAAATCATTTCAATTCTGAGATGATGTGCGGTTACGCGTTTTAGACACCCTCAATACCGAAAAAGTATTTCACTTTTTCACTACAGCGCTATTTTATGTCTTTTTCTATATTTAGAAAAGTACTTTGATCGATACTGATTGATACAATTATTCCTTTTAGGAATACCACTTTCGTACAACACTATTGTTTCAAAAGAACTTCGCTGTCGGTTGATTGTCTGAAACTGTACAATTCGATACCTGTAATTGGGTATTGAGATGGCTTCACTGCACCCCCTTTTACTTTTGTTTCCCAATTTCCTTCCCGATGAAAACAATGCTTTTTGCGGCCTAATCCTGTGCCCTAAAACTGCCATTTTCCTAGTATTATCAGGTTTGGAATACGCCTTTTGTAACCCACAATTTTCACATATGAATACCACAAAACTCAAACCAAACCGAATGAGAACTTCAAAAATGCTTTTGGCTTTTTTGGCGGCTGGCTTTACTTTCACAAGCTGTGACAGTGATAAAACCGAAATTGATACCGAATATCCTGTAATTGATGTTTCTGCCGCGAATGCGTTCCCGATACAATGCAGTACGATCACTCGCGGACAAAAAATTACTTTCAGAGCAAAGTTTTCAGACAACGCACAACTGGGATCTTATAGTCTGGACATTCACCACAATTTCGACCATCACAATCACAGTACCGAAGTAGCATCCTGCAACGAGGATCCTATCAAAAAACCGGTAAACCCGATGCTTTACATCAATTCGGTTACGATTCCTTCCGGGCAAAAGAGTTATGAAGCGGTCCAGGAAATCGAAATTCCACAAAACATTGATGCCGGAGATTATCATTTCCTGATTCGTTTAACGGATAAGGAAGGCTGGCAGACGATCAAAGGTTTGAGTATTAAAATATTATAAATTGATTTTGATGAACAACACTAAGTCAAGTCAATTGCGGACTTATTGCGTGCTGCTCTTTTGTTTTGTTTTGGTTACAAAAGTAGCAGCCCAATCCGTTCGTGTTTCCGGCACCGTATTTTCTAAGGATCAAAAACCTTTGGAAGGTGCTTTGGTTACGCTGTATCCGGCTCATATTAGTACTATAACCAATAAAAAAGGAGAGTATTTCCTAAATCAGGTTCCTAAAAACACAAAGCGATTAACGGTAACCTATTCCGGGTATGCTTCTTATGAAACGGCAATTGCTATAAGTCAAAACACAATTGTGCAGCCTGCTATTTTCTTAAAACCGGAAATACAGGAGTTATCAGAAGTTGTCATTAGTGAAGGTTATGAAGTACGTCGCAAAAAACAGGAATCCCTTAATCTTGAAATCGTAAACAGCAGCTTTATCCAACGTAATCTTGGCGGAAGCTTAATGCAGTCTTTGCAAAGACTTCCAGGTGTTAAGACCATTTCTATCGGTTCCGGTGGCTCAAAACCACTCATTCGCGGACTGAGTTTCAATCAGGTTATTGTAGTTGAAAACGGTATCAAACACGAAGGTCAGCAATGGGGAGCAGATCACGGTTTAGAAATCGATCAATATGCTGTAAACCGCGTGGCAATCATCAAAGGTCCATCATCGTTTATGTACGGTTCTGATGCCATTGGCGGCGCCATAAACATACAGCCTGTACCTTTTCCTATTCAACATGTTTTGGGCGGAACAGTTGATTTTACAGGCAAAAGCAATAACGAACAATTCGGGGGATCTGTCAATCTTTACGGTCGAAATGAAAAATGGTTCTTTGATTCCAGAATAACTGCTATGGATTACGGAGACTACCGCGTTCCCACTGATACGGTACAGGTGTACAATTATGCCGTTCCTTTATACAAAAACCACTTGCGCAACACGGCAGGACGTGAACTCGATGTACACGCCAGTACCGGTTATGTGACGGATCAACTCAAATCAGTTTTGTATTTCAGTAACATTTATACCAAAAGCGGCTTTTTTGCCAATGCACACGGACTCGAACCACGAAATGTAGACACCCAACTGCACGATCGTTCCAGCAGAGATATTTTAATGCCATTTCAGGAAGTTACACATACCAAAATCAGTAATACCACTTCCTTTTCGTTAGGTTCCCACCGTTTCGAAACGCAGTTGGGTTTCCAGAAAAACTTTCGTCGGGAATGGAGTCATTATGTCAATCACGGTTATATGCCACCCCTGTATCCTTCTGATAGGCATGCTCCGGAAGATCTGGAAAGACAATACGATAAAGAAGTATTCTCCGCTGCTTTTAAAGATGAGTTTTCCATCCGAAATCATCAATTTACCGCAGGAATTAATGCCGAACAGCAACAAAACAGCATTAACGGCTGGAGTTTTCTGATTCCTGCCTTTAAACAATTCAATGTCGGAGGATTTGTTTATGATAAAATTCAGCTTAACGAATTATGGCTGCTTCATGCCGCTGTACGACTCGATTATGGTAAAATCAAAATGAAACAATACACCGACTGGTTTCCAAGCGAAGTCACTGAAAACGATCAAACAACTTCTGAATATTTGAAACGTTCTGAAGACCTGACCCGTACTTTTCAGAGTTTCAATTGGTCTGCAGGCGTTAATTATTCACCGGGACAATGGTCCTTAAAAGCCAATCTTGGAACAAGTTTCAGAATGCCCATTGCTAAAGAACTGGCTTCAAATGGGGTAAATTATCATTATTTCAGATTTGAAAAAGGCAATCCCAATTTAGCAGCCGAACGTTCGTATCAATTGGATCTTGGTATGGAATGGAAGAATACTAAGTGGTCTTTTCAACTGAGTCCGTTCTTTAATTATTTCCCCAATTACATTTACCTCAATCCAACTTCGCAACATGATATTTATTACGGAGCCGGCAATCAGGTATTTGAATACGAGCAGAGTAAAGTTATGCGTTATGGCGGTGAATTACAGCTCCGTTATCAGTTTCTGGAAAATTTAAGCGGTGAAATTTTAGCAGAATATCTGTATAGCGAGCAAATGTCGGGAGATAAAAAAGGATACACACTACCCTTCTCTCCGCCCCCATCCGTTTTGTTTGGCATCACTTACAATCCAAAAATAAAAAGTTTAAAAGACACCTATTTCTCTCTTGATTATCGCTTTACTGCCGAGCAGCATCAGATTGTCCCACCTGAAAAGAAAACAGCAAGCAGTAACGTCTTTAACCTCGCCATGGGAACTAAACTAAAAGCCGGACAACAGGATTTTATCATTAGTCTTCAGGTTCAGAATCTGTTCAACACAAAATACCTCAATCACACCAGTTTCTACAGGTTAATAGAACTTCCTGAAGCTGGAAGAAACATTATTATATCGCTGAAAATTCCATTTTTAATACACCAATAAATACCCTATGAATTTAATTAATCAACCCAGTACCCTAATGAAAACGCTAAAACTAATACTGCTCTTTCTGGCTGTTAATCTGTCTTTTACAGCCTGTAGTAACGATGACGACAAAGAAGTTATAAAACCCAAAGCTGAAAATATTGAAATTGGTACCGCCAATAATAAAAAAGCCCTGATTGGCCGCGATTTTCACTTTAATGCCGACGTACTTGCCGGAGATAAAATTGCCGATGTACAGTTGAAAATCCTTCCCATAAAAGGTGAAACTTATAGCAAAGACTGGAAATTTGAACTGTCCTGGGCAGAATACAAAGGCGCGAAAAATACTAATGTACACAAACATTTCAATATTCCGGCTGATGCTCCGGAAGGCAAATTCGATTTCCTTTTTATTGTTACAGACGAAAACGGATCTAAACTCGAAATTAAAGAGGTCGTTACAATTACAGATCCTGCCAACTTGCCTGTCGATCCCGTAATTGGCCGCGATAATCTCTCCCGAAACGATAATCTGATTTACTATATGAATACCTGGGTTGAACCGGAGCTTATTTTCAAAAAGAATGATCTTCTGACTGCACATGCACAGGTAAGTCAAATTATGGGCGATGGAATTTTATATTCTGTTTTGATTAAAAAAAGTGCCAATTACAATCCAGAAAGTATTGACAAGCTCGATTTGAAGAAAGTTATTGTCATTTCAAAAGTCGAACATAAAGGTCTGGGGCCTGCTTCAAAAATTACTACCCTTCAAAAAATAAATGGTGTTTTGGGCGGTCAAAGCATCACTATTGGTGCAGCTACAGATTTCGAAGGAACTCCAATTACAGCTGACAAAGCCTGGCAATCCGGAACCTACAATTGGGTAATACTCTATAAAAACACTACACACAATATAAGCGTCTATAAATCGATGCCTATTACCATTAATTTTTAAAAATCAACTTTAATTACCTTTACCATGAAAAACAATTTTTACAAACTCCTTTTCCTATTCGCCTTATCTGCAACTGTATTTTCCTGCAGCAACGACGATGACAATAGTCCTGAAACTCCCAAAGAAGCTTTAACCGAATATAAATTCTTAAGAATTTTACTTTCTGATGAAAAAACAACTGAGATCACCTTAGTTAATCCGGTTGAAGCCACGATAAGCTCTTTTAATGCTAAGTTTGCAAAATCTACTGTTTATACTACAGAATCCAAACGATATGCGGGAATCATTCACAGAGCCAGCAACACGGTTGAAACTTTCGACAGCGGTTTTGAAGGTCATGGCGATCACGTGGATGTAGACGGAATCCCTAAATTTGGCGCTTTAATTGGCCAGTCGCCTATGCCTACCCATTTTAAAAGCAAAAGCGGAGAGCTGATGACTTTTAATGATGGCGACGGAACACTGGCGGTTGCCAAAGAATCTGAAATTACTACTGCGGGAGCTAAATTTAAGATTATAAATGCAGGTTTGTTGGCACATCACGGCGCAATGGCTACTTTTACTAATGGTACTTATGCTATTACTGAAAAAGACAATTCGATAACAGGAACACTCCCTGAAAAGGTTAAAATTATTGATAATTCCGGTAAGACTCTTTTTAATGCAACGGTTGCTACCAAAGGAATTCACGGAAATGCCTCAGATGGAACCTATGCCGTTTTCGGATCAGCAAGCGGTGTTCTTGTAGTGGAAAGTAACGGAAAACAAAAGCTTATTGCACTTCCTGCTGATTTTGGGACTTCGTGGTTTGGAACTATTCTGGAAACAAAGGCAAAAGGAAAATTTGTGGGTTATACCGCTGCAAAAGGAGCTTTTCTAATTGATGTAGCAGCTGAGACCATTAAACCTATTATCCAAAGTACTACAATCATGCAATGCAAAGTGAGTTTTAATGCGACTAAACTGGGAATTCTATTGCATACGGGCGAATTCAAATTGTACAATCTTACCAGCCTGCAAGTTGAAAAGGAAGCTAAAGTTATTACCGAAACTGCTGCTGATGCGGCATTAAAACCACAAATGCAGTTAACAGAGAACTTTGGTTATATTACTTCTCCCACTACAGGAGAATTATTACAACTGAATTTGTCTACCATGGCAATTACAAAGAAAATCAAGGTTTCAAGTACACCATATATGATTACCGTTTTAGGCTTTGAAAATAGCAAAGGCCATTAAAAAGTAATTCTATTATTTATTTTATCAAGAAGGCCGGATCATTTATCCGGCCTTCTTTACTAGACTTCGATCTAAAATTGTAAATCCGAAGAAGGAATAAATCTCGCGAAGTCGCAGAGTCACAAAGATTTTATATTTTTTGGCGTTTTGGAAAGTATTACTATTTGGATCAAAGATTAAAATTAATTCCCAGAATATCTTCCCAATTCAACGACACTCGCAAAAACAGTTCTGCAGGAACGCACTATTTTGTAGCAACGGATTTTAATCCGTTGAAAATAAGATACCGAATCTCGCTCAAATGCCTGTCAATTTTTAAATAAAACCTCCTGATGTAACTTTTATCGGAGAACATTTTACTATTTAACAAACAAAACACTACTTTTGCAAAACATAAAACAATGATAAACAAGTAACTACATCCGTAAAACATTTCATTTCACTATTATTTTATCACGATCAACAAGTAGGCTCCTCATAAAAAAATATAAGTTAACCCCTTAATAATTGAGTACTATGAAACAAGTGTTATTTAAAGATTTAGGCGAAAGCAGAAATAAGGATATTTTTCCATCGCAAGAAATAAAAGAAAATTTAGTCAATGCTTTTTTTCCGGAAGATACATTGACACTTACTCACAATTTATCGAGTGTAACTGCGGCTTTTTATGGTTTGTTATTAAAAAATATTGGCGCCGCTTTCGGAAATGATAAAATGGATGAGCATTCTAAGAAATTGTTCTATGACCTCGGGAAACTAAAAACCATGCAGGTTTTCCAGGCAAACCCTACACTGGAAAAAGACACCAGGACATTTGCTGCAGTTGTTATTTATGCGATATACAACTCAAGTCCGGAGTACAACTTCAGAATACTAAAATACAGTCCCGAAAACACAATTGTAGAACTTACCGGAGTCGATCGGTATTTAAAAATTCTAACAGAACTGGGAATCGAGAAACACATTACGATACCAACGTTTTTGCCTTTTGTTGAAGGAATTAAAGAAGTTGTAAATATTCCTTGTCAGATCGAGTATACGTTTGAACAAACAAATCCCGATTTTACAATTAAATCGGTGTATAACATTAAACAACTTTAGTACGATGATACCACAACCCCAAAGAAATATAGTAGACCTTATTGGTGAAACTTCGCCCTATTTATTTGAAAATGCCGATAAAATTGCTTTTAAGGACAATCCTACTGAGTTTCCGCTTCATCAACCCTTTGAGTCATTTGAACGGGAGAATTTTAGTGATTTTATTAAAATACTCACAACCATGGGAAGTCTAAACTTAGTAAAAGAAATGAAAACGGAGGAGAAAAATTATTTTCTGGCCGAAAAGCTTCGAATAAGAAGAATCTCGCACCAACAACCCTCTGGATTGTTGGTGGCCAAAATAAGTCCACAATTGGAAAACCATCAAAAAGGAAAATCCTTAATTGAAATTAGAGACGATGCCAATACCTTGTTTCAAATGGAAGTTGATTATTACATTTTCAACGAACCTTCTTTCAAGAAAATATTTGAGCCTCATTACAATGGCGAAACTGATGCTGCTTTCCCGTCCTGTACCCTGCCCGAAACTTCATTGGAGTATTTAAATGAAAATGAATTTAATGTCACTGTAAATGGATTTACCCGCGATCAATGCAAAGGACATTTTGAAAACTATCAGATTGTACCCGCCGTATATATTGCGAAATGCATACTGAAAAATGTCTTTAAATCGGCTCCTGCCAATACTACTGAAACAGCTGCTGTAGAAATCGAGAACGTAGAAGCTTTTTTAAATAAAGCAATGCCTGTAGATACCGCTTTTAAAGTTAATGTAAGCATCTTTCGACTGCAAAAGAATCTAAAAACGTATAAATGTACTGTAACCGATTATGCAAATGAATATGGCCACTATTTTATTACACTTAAAAACTTAATAAACTAAAATGTTACTCCAAAAAAGTACATCCCTACAAATACTAACCATCAGAATGAAACAGCAGTTACCTCAAAAAAAACAAACAGAAAGGCCGGATAATACATCCGGCCTTTTCTATTTTTATGATTCACAGCTACTACAGCTCACCAAACTGGTTACCAATTCTTTCGATACACTTTGACTGCGTTGGTAATACAAACTCTTAATTCCAAGCTGCCAGGCTTCTATAAGCAGTCGGTTTACTTCTTTAATGGGTAAATCGGCTGGGATATTCAAATTGATGCTTTGTCCCTGATCGACAAATTTCTGACGTATTGCGGCCTGCTGTACAATCTCTAACTGACTGATTTCTTTAAAGGTTTTAAAAACATCTTTCTCTTCTTTTGTCAGCTGGGTCATGTGCTGTACGCTTCCGCCATTTAACATGATCTCTCTCCAAACCTCTTCATTGTCGAGTCCTTTTTCTTCCAGTAAAATTTTAAGGTATTTATTTTTACGCATAAAATTTCCCTTGCTCAGACCGGCTTTGTAATAATTACTGCTAAAAGGCTCAATCCCGGGCGAAGTCTGTCCTAAAATAGCCGATGAAGAAGTGGTTGGCGCAATAGCCATAGTGGTTGTATTACGTCTTCCATAACCTTTAAGCAATTCCGGTTCGCCATAAATTCGAGCCAGATCCTGAGTAGCTTTATCGGCCTTATCACTGATATGTTGGAAAATTTCGGTAGTTTTCATCTTGGCTTCCATTCCTTCAAACGGAATCCTATTTTTTTGCAGATACGAATGCCATCCCAGTACACCAAGTCCAAGTGCACGGTGTCTTTTGGCAAATCGATTGGCTGCGGAAAGGTAATAATTACCTTCTGTTTTTTCTATAAATTCCTGCAATACGGCATCCAGGAAAAAGATCGCTAATTTTACGGCTTCAGTATCTCTCCATTCTTCGTAAAGCTCGAGATTCATTGACGAAAGACAGCAAATAAACGATTCATCAAGACTGGAAGGCAGCATAATTTCGCTGCACAAATTGCTGGCATTAATACGCAGGTTTTTGTCTTTGTAAACTTGTGGTTTGTTTTTATTTACATTATCACTGAAAAAGATATAAGGCAATCCCTTTTGCTGACGGCTTTCTAATACTTTCGCCCAAATTTGTCTTTTGTCGACATCACCATCAATCATTTCCTGCATCCAGTAATCCGGCACGCAGATTCCGGTAAACAAATTCTGAATCGGGTTTCCAATACTTTTAATCTTCAAAAATTCCTCGATATCCGGATGATCAACATCTAAATAAGCAGCAAATGCCCCACGGCGAACCCCTCCCTGAGAAATGGTATCCATTGTAGTATCAAAAAGTTTCATAAAACTTACCGCTCCACTACTCTTTCCATTATCTGTAACAGCACTTCCTCTCTCGCGCAGCTCTCCAAAATACCCCGATGTTCCTCCACCAATTTTGGTTTGCATAATCACCTCTCCCAATTTGTGGGTGATTCCTTCTATTTCATCGGGAACATGCACATTAAAGCACGAAATTGGCAAACCGCGTTCAGTTCCCATATTCGCCCAAACAGGCGAACTGATGCTCATCCAGCCACGTTCGATCATTTCTACAAAAGATTCCTTTAATTCGGGTTTGTATAATCGTCGGGCCGCAGCGGTACAAATTCTGTCAATTGCACCTTCTACAGTTTCTCCCTTCAAAAGATAACCACGATTTAAGATTTGCTCACTTTCAGAGTTTTTCCACCACATTTTATTCTCGGCTTCACTTAACGGAAGGCTGTTTGCTGAAGTTGTATCTATTGTATTCATCATTGTAATTTTGCTTTTTAGAACAGGTCGTTTGCGGTAATGCTTTTGTCGTGTTTGGTATATTCTACTGGTCTTTTGGCAAAGAAATCGTCAAGGCTGTTGGCAAAAACTTCTTCTTCAAACCAGGCCATCGCTTTATAATCATCTGCCGGAACATTAAAAATAGTCGGGATATTGATCTGAACCAGACTTTCGTCGATTCTGAATTTCATGAAATTAACCAAATCAGTCTTCTTGATTGTTTCAATTTCACCTTCTTCAAAAATCCAGTCTAATATATCGGCTTCTACTTCTATTGAATTTTTCACGGCCTCACGAATAAGCGTTAACGTTTCTTCATCGAAATAATCCGGAAACTCTTCACGAATTTTGTTTACGATATAGATACCGCCATTAGCATGAATCTGCTCGTCGATAGAAGTCCACGCAATAATGTTACTCACATTCTTCATATAGCCTTTGAATCGCGTAAAAGACAATAAAATCGCAAACTGACTGAAAAGCGACACATTTTCGATCAGAATACTGAACAAAATCAGTGAAATCACATACTTTTTATTGTCCTGAGATTTGGTATCCTTAAGCACATCCGAAAGATAATCGACACGTTTGCGGATAACCGGTATCTCCATCAGTTTTTCAAATTCATCATTGTACCCTAAAACTTCCAGCAAACGTGAATAAGCCTCAGAATGTCTGAATTCACATTCGGCAAAAGTACTCCCCAAGCCGTTGAATTCCGGCTTTGGAAAATGCTCGTAAATATTTCCCCAAAAACTTTTCACGGCTACTTCTATCTGTGCAATCGCCAATAGACTATTCTTAATGGCGGTTTTCTCCGCAGCATTTAAATGAGAATGAAAATCCTGTGTATCGGCTGTAAAATCAACCTCTGTATGAACCCAATACGCTTTATTTATGGCTTCTGTAAATTGCAAAACCTCCGGGTACTCGAAAGGTTTATAATTGATTCTTTTATCAAATATAGACATATATATAAGTATTAAATGGTGACTGAACCTGGATAAAAATGCTTCGTTCTTGGGGAGGTATAAACGACATTTCTATAGGTACAAATTTAACCCCGCGATCTTCTTTCACCCCTTTTTTGATGTTAAAAAACAACGCAATTATCAACAGTTTGACTCCCTGAAATCTTCCCTCTTTTTTGCGTTTTATCAACAGGAGGAAAATAAACCGTAAGAGACAATACATCAGTTATTTATACTAAATCTAAATAGAGTTATCAACAGCATAGGGGCTAAAAAAAGGCTTCGCCCTAAAAACAGTTATCAACAGCCATTCTTAAAAAAATAGCTTTTATACTACAAAAAGTCTCGTTTTGCACAACAAGAAAAACGCTGACTACTCTCATTTTTGAAATTATTACACTCGATCAGCCAAATAAAAAAGCACACTTTAAAACACACTTAAGTCACTAATAACAAACCTATTAACTATTTGAAATTTATACCCTATAGTGCCAAATATTTCTTTATAATTTATGAAAAAGGCAATTTTTTATCACAAATATTGAGCAAAATTGATTCATCTGTAAAAGTTGGTGTAATTTTGTACACTAAACGCATTTATCATGATTATCAGAAAAGCAACAATTGAAGATTCAGAAAATATTACAGCACTTTTGCTGCTGGCAATGGAAGACATTATCTATAAATTTACAGGTGAAAAGGATCCTAAAACGGCCTACTATTTCCTGCTTCATTTTGTTGAAAGCGAGAATAATCAATACTCCTATCAAAATTGTTATGTAGCGGAGGAAGACGACCAAATTATTGGTGCTGTTGCTGTTTATGACGGAGGACAATTGCATTCGTTGAGAAAACCAATTGTTGATTATGTTCGTCTGAATTTCAATGCTGATTTTAATCCTGAAGACGAAACGCAAAGTGGTGAATTTTATATTGATTCGGTTGGTGTGAGTCCAAATCATCAGGGAAAAGGGATCGGCTCTAAACTGCTGCAATTTTTAATTGACGAGTATGTAACTCAAAATCAAAGAACTCTCGGACTATTGGTGGAAGACGCTAACCCGAACGCCAAAAAACTGTACTTAAAATTAGGTTTTAAAGTGAAGGGTACCAGAACTTTGGTAGGAAAAAATATGGAACATCTGCAGATTTCATAGTTTTTTAGTTTCAGGTTTCAGGTTTGAAATAGGTGTAAGACTTACAAAATTTAACCGCAAAGTCCGCAAGTTTTTTTACTAAACAGGATTTTGTAAAAAAAAGGTTCGCAAAGCTAAACTTAAACTTTGCGAACCTTGCGAAAATCTTTGCGGTTAAATCATATCACAATTCTATTCTCATTCCAAACCTGAAACCCGAAAACAGAAACCTAAAACCTGAAACCTGAAACTTGAAACCTGAAACTTGAAACATAAAACCTGAAACTTGAAACCTGAAACCTGAAACCTGAAACTTTTCTACTCTTAACAAGATTTTTACTAAACGTACCCTTCGAAATACTGTTAACTTTTGCTAACTACAACAGTATCAAATAAAAAGTTTTATATTTGCACCCTAAAAAAATAAAACTTATTGCTCTTTAAGGCCTGTAATACTGCCTTATACTTTAATCCACATCGTTGAAATTTACTTTTAAAAATACCTTTTCCCGCAGGAACTTCTTTATTTTAGGAATTATCTTTATTGTCCTCACACTGCTTTCGATTTATATTCTGAGCAGTTTTATAACGGAGATCACCGAAAAATCAAATACTGCCACTGAAGAACGAGGCTTTCTGAAAAAACAGGAAGTGCTTGTACAGGAATTGTCGCATTTTTTAGAAATTCAAAAGGAGTTAAAACGTATTGTTGAAATGAGCAATACCCGGAATCTGTCGGATAATCTAAAGGTACTCAGTACAATTCACTCCAATGACAGTCTTATTAAAAACAATTGGTTTCAGATTAATAAGGAGCATATCACTTTTGTAACTGCTAAAAATAGTCCAAATCTGGAAGCTTCCATCAAAGATTTTGCTGTTAAAAACGGGAATCTCAGTGCATACAATTGCATTGTTGAGAATAAGCAGGATTTTTTCTGGCGCATTTATTACAAGTACATCGCGACAAATGGTACAGTCATTCGATACGGGTATGACATTGATTTGAAGGCACTTCAAACCTATTTTTCTACCATTGACCAAAAAGCACTCAATTATGCTTTTGTGTTTGATAAAAAAGGAACAATCCTCTACCATCCTGAAGTAAAATTGCTGAAGAAGAATGTTTTCAAAATTACAGACCTTCGTGCCAATGATACTACTTTTACCAATAAAAACAGTTTCAGCCGACAAATTGCGCTTTCGGAATATTTAGGTCTAGACATTGTACGCTATACCAAACGACTCAATGTAAAAGGAACGGATTGGTACATCTGTGTAAACTTTGCGGAGAAAATATCCAATGAAGATGTCAATACTGTAAAAAAGTATGCTTCCTTAATTTACATCGTTACAACAGCTATCCTAATCGTATTCTTCTATTTATTTACTCTTTTCACTCGTAAAAATTTTCAGGAAAAAGAAGTACTGGCACAGGAAAAAAACAATCTTTTGATAGAAAACGAAAAAATTAATAAAGAGAAAGCCCTCATTCAGCTGCAGCAACTGAAAGAACAAATCAATCCGCACTTTCTGTTCAACTCGCTGAATTCGTTATACATGCTTATTGAAAGTAACACGGCTGTTGCGCGAAAATTTACCCTGAATCTGTCCAAAATCTACAGATATCTGATTACGCCCCCGGTTAACAATATTGTTACGGTACAGGAAGAACTGCTTTTTATCGAAAAGTATATATTTCTGCAACAAACCCGTTTTACGAAAGAATTTGTCTTTTCGATTCAGATCGAAGACGAAAATAATCTGGCTAAAAAAGTGCCGTATCTGGCTTTTCAGATCGCGGTAGAAAACGCCATAAAACACAATATCGCTTCTGAAGAAACCCCTTTAAAAATAACAATTGACATTAAAGAAAACGTTGTAATTATTACCAATAATTTAAACGAAAAGCAAAACTTTGGCAAAGAATCCAAGTTTGGTCACAAATACTTAGAAATTATTTACAAATATTATGCTAAGGACGATTTCAAAGTCTTCAAAAAAGACGGCGATTTTACTTGCATTTTGCCTTTAATTGGATAAAAGAAAACATTCACTCCCGAAAAAAAGCCACTCACTCCATTTTGTTTTTTTTAACGTTACCCCTGCAATATTTTTAGCCAAAAATTAACCTAAACTTAACTTTCAATGAGAGAAAAGGCATTGTTGATAAACCTAAAAAATATCGTTTTATTGGTATTGGTACTGAGCACCAGTACTATGGTTTCTCAAAAAAAGAATAAAAAGAATAAAGAAGACAAAACTGTACAAGTTAAAGATTCATTAAAAGATTCAAAAGGAAAAAAGTATGATGATCTTGTTAAAAAGGGAACTTTCAAGAAAGGACTTTTTAACACCATTCAGGTCAAAACAGATTTATACCTGGAAATTAATGATTCTCTTTTTCAAAGAGAGTTTTTAGTAGTCAACAAAATATCGAGTGTTCCTTTGCCTGTTAATGATGCCGGATTGAATAAAGGAATGAACTACGAGAATAAAATTATAACGTTTCACAAAGATTTAGTGGCCAAGAAAGTTTGGGTAAAATCTTCTGTTCCAAAGGTTTCATCACCTGTTGGGGATGCTATTACGGCTTCGGTAAACAGTAATTTCTCAGAATCTATTATTGAAGTTTTTGATATTGAAACCAAGAATAACGATTCGACTTCGGTTGTCATTAAAGCCAATAAGGTTTTTGACGGTAAGCAAAAGAGTTTCAATGATGTATTGAGCAACATTGGCTTTGGCGGATCTGTAAAATCGGAACTATCGTATATAGAAAATGTAAAAACGTTTCCTAAAAATATTGTTGTAAAATCACAACTTACTACATCTGTAAGCGAAGGCGGTCCTGCCCTTTCGGTTACTCTTGGAGTGACGTCCAACATTATTTTACTGGATAAAACACCTATGCAGCCGCGTTTTGCAGACAAGCGTGTCGGGTATTTCTCTGAAAAACACTGGTATTTCAGCGACAGTCAGCATGCTATGCAGGAGAAAGAATTAATCACACGCTGGAGACTGGAGCCTAAAAAAGAAGATATCGAAAAATACCGCAAAGGCGAATTGGTAGAACCTAAAAAGCCAATTGTGTATTACATCGATCCATCGACACCAAAACAATGGCGTTCTTATATTATTGAAGGGGTTCGCGACTGGCAGGTTGCTTTTGAAAGAGCCGGATTTAAAAATGCTGTAATCGCCAAGGAGCCTACTGAGGAAGATACTGATTTTGATGTCGACGACGTACGTTATTCTGTAATTACATATGTAGCTTCTCAAAAATCTAATGCTATGGGACCTGCAGTAGTAGACCCAAGAAGCGGGGAGATTATAGAATCGGATATTATCTGGTGGCACAATGTAATGACTTCACTGCAAAGCTGGATGCGCATTCAGACAGGTGCCATTGATCCGAAAGCCAGAGGAAATAAGTTTAGTGACGAACACATGGGAGAAGCGATCCGTTTTGTATCGTCTCATGAAGTGGGACATACTTTTGGTTTAAAACACAATATGGGTGCTTCATTCGCTTATCCGGTGGAATCGTTAAGATCTAAAGATTTTACAGCAAAAATGGGTGGAACAGCTCCATCAATCATGGATTATGCCCGTTACAACTATATTGCTCAGCCCGAAGATCATGTTGAAGCGATTACGCCAAAAATTGGTGAATACGATAAGTATGCTATCGAATGGGGTTACAAATGGTATGCAGACCAGAACGAAGAACACACTGCGCTTAACGATCTGATTGCAAAACACCAGAACGATCCGGTTTATTTTTACGGAGAGCAGCAGGACGGTGACAGTACAATTGACCCGCGTTCGCAATCTGAGGATTTAGGTGATGATGCGATGAAAGCCAGCGAATACGGGCTTAAAAACCTTAAAAAAGTGGTGGGTAAAATCCTTGAGTGGACGTATGATAAAGATGAATCTTACTATCAAACGGGTAAACTTTATATTGGAGCTATTGGTCAGTGGAATCTTTACAACTATCATGTGCTAACAAATGTGGGAGGAATTTATCTGAATACCACGGTTCACGGTGACAATAAAGCAAGTTATGTTCCGGTTCCGGCTGCCATTCAAAAAAGAGCTGTTTCGTATTTATTGAAAAATAGTATTGCGCTTCCGGAATGGTTGTTCTTTAACCCAATTCTGGACAAAACAAATCCATTGAAAGATTCTCCTCTTGGACCATATGAGTACACTCCTTACACCCTGGCAAGAGAATTACAATATGGAATTTTATACAACCTGTTAAGTGATGATCGTTTGTTGAGAATTACAGAAAATGAGCTGTTCCAACGTAATGAAACCAAAGAAAATGTTTATACCGTAACACAATTATTTAAAACTGTTCACCAAAACATTTTCGCTCCTACGATTCAAAACAAATCGCTTACGATTATGGAACGTATGACACAGAAAAACTATGTAGATGTATTGATTGTTTCGACCAATAAACTTTTTGAAAAAACAGATAGCAAGAAAATTATTCAATTAGAAGAGACTTTAAAAATGCCTCATTTATGTGATTATCTGCAAGAATCAAAAATGGCGCGCAACATCAATCAGTCTTCATTAAAGAGAGTTTCCGAAGTGACTTCTGACAAAAAAGGAGAATTGAATCAGATTCTGAAACTTTTAAAGACGAAAAGAAACATTGGAAATCAAGAGACAAAGAATCACTATTTCGATCTGATCCAGCGTATTGAAAAAGCACTAAACAACACACTTTAAATTAACATAATCCAAAAACAACCCAATGAAAAATTTATTTTACATGCTGAGTTTCCTACTTACCCTCTCGGGGTTTGCGCAGGAAAGGACTATTAAAGGAAAGGTACTTGATGCCAAAGATGGACTGCCGATACCGGGAGTCACCATTGCTGTCGAAAATAGTTCCGTATCAAACAACACCTCTGAAAAAGGAGTAATTCAAAGTGCCGGTCTGGGAACTGTAAGTGACTTTGACGGTGCCTTTGAATTGAAAATAAACCATAATATCAAATCTCTAAGAGTAACCTATATGGGTTACCTGCCTTATACAATTGACATTACAGATAAAAATCAATACAACATTTCTTTAAAGTCAGATGTAAGCGAATTAAAGGAAATCGTAGTTACCGGTTATCAGAAAATCGAAAAGAGAAAGCTGACATCTGCTGTTGCCAAAGTGGATATGGCAGATATCAAACAAGCGGGTGTTGCGAGTTTAGATCAAATGTTAGTAGGTCAGGTTGCGGGTGTTGCGGTAACACAACAAACAGGAGCTCCGGGAACCATTGCAAAAATCAGAGTTCGTGGTACTGCCTCTCTTAACGGTGCACAGGATCCGTTATGGGTTTTAGATGGTTTACCTCTTGAAGGAAATGACGTTCCTCAAAATTATGACAAAGACAATATCGATGTTTTAAGCAATTTTTCTATCGCAGGTTTAAATCCTGAGGATATTAAAGATATTACCATTTTAAAAGATGGTGCTGCAACTGCTATCTATGGAGCAAGAGCTGCAAACGGTGTTATTGTGGTAACGACTAAAAAAGGAAAAAAAGGAAGCATGAAAGTAGACTTGAATGTCAATACTTTCATGACTCAAAAACCTGATTTTTCTAAATTAAATCTATTAAATTCTTCTCAAAAAGTAGATTTTGAACTTTCGCTGGCTTCAAGAGAAGATTTGACTTACAGAGACGGTAACGGAGAAATTTCCCGTATTCTTAAACAGGCTAATGAATTAGGAGCCTACAGATCGGGAGGTTTTTCGTCTCTAAGTCCAACAACACAAAACTCAATCAACGCTTTAAGAAACATCAATACCAATTGGGGTGATTTATTGTACCGAAGTGCCATCAACAAACAATATACATTAAGTCTATCTGGTGGTGGAGAAAAATCAGATTACTATTTCTCTTTAGGAGCTTACAACGAACAAGGTGCTACTATCGGAACTGGTTTTGACCGATACAACCTTACCTTAAAAAACAACTTTGATGTAACTGATAAATTGCGTGTTGGCGTTGGAATTTTTGGTACACAAAGTAAAAAATCATCTTATATTTCAGATACGGACACTTTTACAAATCCTGCTAATTACTCCAGAAACGCAAATCCATATCTAGCTCCATTAAATGCTGATGGAAGTTATAATTATGATAAAGACATGACCGGGTATGGAAATGGAAGTGTATATATTCCTTTTAATTACTTAGAAGAAAGAGAAAATACCAATTACGAATTGACAACAAGATCTATAAAAGCATTACTTGACGTTGATTATAATATTACAAAAGGATTAAAAGCAAGTACACAAATTGGTTTACAGTTTGACAACAATGCTTCTGAAAAATATGCCGGTAAAGACACTTACTTTACAAGAAAAGAAAGAGAAAAAACAAGTGTATTTGCAAATGGAGCTTATAATTATTTCCTTCCTGTTGGCGGAATTATTCAAAATTCAAACACTGACTTTTTTCAATACAACTGGAAAACGATGTTAAACTATAACACTACTCTTGGAGGAAAACATGAGTTAGAATTTATGGTGGGTAATGAGTTAAGAAAAAACAAAAGCACCGCTATTAATACAAAAGGTTTTGGTTTCGACCCGAAAACATTGACTACCACTCAAATTGTTTTTCCAACTCAAAGTTATGCATCTAATCCAACCTATAGAACGTATTTAAAGAATGAAAACGAAAATGCATTTGCATCATTCTTCGCAACAGCATCTTATACGTATGACAGAAAATATACGTTCTTTGGAAGTGTTCGTTACGACGGTTCAGATTTATTTGGTGCAGATCCTAAGTACAAATATTTACCATTGTGGGCAGTTTCCGGTTCATGGGCGGTATCTGAAGAAAATTTCTTAAAAGATAGCGAAATAGTTTCTAATTTAAGATTACGTGCGTCTTACGGTTTACAAGGAAATATCGATAAAAATACTTCTCCGTATGTCGTTGGAACAAATCAAACAACTATTATTTTACCGGGACAATCAGAACCTATTATTAGTGTAGCTTCTCCTCCAAATGATAAATTAAGATGGGAAAAGACGACCAATACCAACTTTGGAATGGATCTGGGGTTATTCAACAACCGTATTAACATTATAACCGATGTTTACGGAAGAAAAAGTACTGATTTAATTGGCTTACAATCACTTCCTGTTGAAAACGGTTTTGAATATACAAACGCTAACTGGGCTCAGGTAACGAATAAAGGATACGAGATTTCTTTGTCTACAAGAAACATTGACCGTCCGAACTTTAAATGGAACACGACTATTAATTTTGCTCATAATAAGAGTACTGTTGATCGTATCCAGACAAGATCTAACACCTATTTACCTTCAAGACAAGGATTACCTGTTAATGCCGTATTTGCCTTAAAAACTAACGGAATTGATGAAAGTGGTTTCCCTTTATTTGTAAATAAAAAAGGAGAAACTGTAAACACGCAAGCTCTTTTTGGTCTTTTTGATCCTTATGCAGATTTTTTCCCGGGAGTTTTCTCGCAATCAAAACTTACGAATGAAGAAACAAGAGATTTGTTTACTTATGTTGGAGATGCAGATCCTAAATTTACCGGTGGTTTTATCAACACTTTTAAAGTTCATAATTTTGATCTTACTATCGCTACCACTTTCAATCTTAAACAAACTGTTGTTGAAAAACCAAATTTTAATGGTACACAATTAGATCGTGGTCAGAACTACACTACAGATGTACTTAATGCCTGGTCACCTACTAATACCGGTTCAAACATACCTGGAATTACTAGTCCAACTTCAGGAACAGGAGATTCATGGATGGCTTACCAATGGTTTTCTCCAGCAGGAGCACCACTTAATGTTTACAACTATTTAGATACTTGGGTTCATGAAATGAGCTATATGCGTTTAAGCAGCGTTCGTTTAGGATATTCATTGCCTAAAACAGCGACAAAAACGTTGTTTATGGACAGTGTTAGATTTAGTATCGAAGGAAGAAACTTATTTGTAATCAGCTCTGATTATAAAGGTTACTTTGACCCTGAAACGTTCGGAAATATCTATGCACAACCAATCCCAAGATCAATATCTTTAGGATGTAACCTAACTTTTTAATCTGATTTAAAATGAAAAATATACTAAAATACGTATTCTTTGCCGGCGTAGCCATTACAACTGTAAGCTGTGATCATTATCTTGATGTTGAGCCGGTAGGTAAAGTAATTCCGGAAACTTTAACTGATTATAGAGCAGTAATGACAACTGGTTATTCTACAACTCCTATTCATAAAGCATTATCTACTATTAGAACAGACGAATTGGTTTTAGATGAATCTAATGATAATGCTACTTTCTACAGAGATCATTATATCTGGAACGATGCCAATCCTGATAAAACTACCAATAGTTTTCCTTATGCTGCTTTGTACAACAGAATTTTCTATACCAATGTGATCATCAATGAAGCAAGCGTAAAATTAGCACCTTCTGCAGAGAAAAATCAATTACTAGGAGAAGCTTATGCACTAAGAGCATTATCTTATTTTGATTTATTGAATATCTTCAGTAAACCTTTTAATGCTGCAACAGCTGCAACAGACAGAGGGGTTCCGTTGGCTTTAAAAATAGATTTAGAGCAGGCTTACGTTCCTCAAAGTGTTGCGGTTATTTACGACCAGATTTTATCTGATAATGAAGAGGCAAAAAAATTATTGAATTTAGACACTCAAACAGCGGGTATCAACTACCGTTTTTCTAAAGCTGCTTTATATGCAATGGAATCCCGAATTTTCTTGTACAGAAAAGAATGGGCAAAAGCTATTGCTGCTGCAGATAAAGCAATGACATACAAAAGTGCTTTAATCAACTTAAACACTACTGCTGCTTTACCTAATCTTTACAACGGACCGGAATCTATATTAGCACTTGAGGATCCTTTTATTAATCTTTTGAAAGGAACATCATATGCTGCGCCAACTTTAACAGGTGCTTATGATAAAACAAACGACTTGCGTTTTGCGTTGTATTATCAGGCAAGCGGAAGCAGATACAGATTTAGAAAAGGTGGTGATATTGCACAAAAATGTACTTTTAGAACCGCCGAATTGTACCTGACAAAAGCAGAAGCATCGGCACAATTAAACGATCTGCCTACCGCAAGAACGACGGTAATCGCTTTCATCAAAAACAGATATAAAACTACGGCTTTTGATCAGTTAAGCATATCGATTGCTGCCATGACACAAACTCAGCTTCTTGATTTTATCGCTCAGGAAAGACAACGTGAGTTTGCTGTTGAAGGTCACCGCTGGTTTGATTTAAGAAGAACAACTCAAAAACAAATCATCCATACTTTCAATGGAGAAAATTACACACTAATAGAAAATGATCCGCGATATACGCTGCCATTTCCTTTAGATGCCCGATTAAACAATCCTGAATTGTAAGTCTATAAAATAACTTCAAAGTAAAATTGCCCCAAAATTTTAGAGAATTATATACTTACAATAATGAGCCCGATATTACATCGGGCTCATTGCTTTTTAGACTTATACGGTTATCAAGGTCGGAGCTATACTAACTAATAAAATTGAACTTTCAGCCATCTATGTTTAATGATTTTTTAATAGAAACTCCTGTTTTATGCCTTCAAATTTCTCTTTACAAAGGGGTTTGTTCAGAAAGCCTATTACCAAGGGGTTACTTTCTGCCCGTTTGAGATCTTCGGGATGCGTTGAAGAAGTAATCATCATTATAATACAATTTAGTTTGATTGATTCAGAAAGTTTTGCATATTCCTCAAGAAACTCAAAACCATTCATTTCAGGCATGTTGATATCGAGAAAAATAAATTGCGGAAGCAAATCAGGTGTATCTTCTAACGAACGTAAATATTCAAGTGCTGTTGTGGCTAACTCTTCTAAAACAATTTCCTCAGCAAAATAATACTTTTCGGCCATTCGCTTTGCAATATAACGATCTGTAGCACTATCGTCTATGACAAGGATTTTTCTAAAGTAGGGTTGTGTTGTGTTCTGTTCCATAGCTTAAGGTATTTACTTGTTTGGGATTTTAATCGTAAAAGTGGTTCCATGACCAATTTCAGATTGAACTTTTATATCTCCATTGAGTTTATAGATTGCTTCTTTTACAATATAAAGTCCCAATCCTGAACCAACCGACTCTCGGGAAACGCGATAAAACATGTCAAATATTTTTGGATGTAAATCTTGCTGAATTCCAATTCCATTGTCCTCAACAACAATATTGGTTTCGATGTTGGAAATATCAATTTTAATATTGACAAATGGGTTTGAAACCTTAAAATTTTGATAGCGGATTGAATTTGAAATCAGATTGTTCAGAATAGTCGTAAGCCGGTTTTTATCGGAGTAGACCGAAGCATTACCAATAATATCAACTTTAAAATCAACTCTTCGGTTAGTATCTCCCATGAATTTTAAATTTTGGGTTACCTCTTTGATAAGTTCTTTAAAATTGATCTTTTGCTTCTCGATTTCCATCCGTGAGTTTCGTGAATAATCCAGAATATCACAAATGAAATTATCTAACTTTTCGGCATTCTCCTTTAACATTTCAAGATGTCCAATCATTAACTCTTCAGTTGTATCGTCTTTGGCTATTTCAATAAGTCCAAGCATAGAATTCAATGGAGCACGTAAATCATGAGAGGTACTATACACAAAACGATCCAATTCGTAATTTGCCGTTTTTAATTCCTGATTTTCAATTTCTCTTTTTTTAAAGGTCTGATTAATATGAGCTTCACTGTAATTTTTAAATTGATAAGCCCACAATCCACAAAGCCCAAAAATGGTCGTGGCTAATAGTATGTGAATCACAAAAGTGCGCAGTGTCATATAATCCAACTGAGTAAAATAAATACCACTGACACCACTATATTGCAAATAACCAAATAGTGCATGATGAATTATTACTACTAATGTTAGCGGTATTTGCAGTTTCCAGTTTTGATAAGTGATAAGTATTGCACTTGCAACAAATGCCGTAAAATGCATCTCAAACATACCGTGCATCTGATAAATAAACTGGCACATGAAAATCCCTAATACGGTACTGAGAACATACTGATAAAAGTCAGATTCCGGCAACGCTAATTTTGATGAATAATAAGCAATAAGCAATATTCCCCCCACTCCAATTGCAATCTCCCAGGTATCATAACAAAACGCTAATAATAAACCTATAATAAAAAAAGCGACCAGAAAGTAATTAATTAAATTATCCGATTTTCTCTTTATTGCCAAAAGAAATTCCTGAATGTTCTTAGATTGTTCCAGATTTTCGATTTTCTCTTTCATACTTTTTTCAATTTGGTACTGCATTGCGATACTCTTTTAAAGTAAAAGCAATTGGATTAAAAAAGGACAAGAAAAGCAGTTTTATGCTTAGTTTAGTATGTTCATTACTTCATTCGCTTCAGCAAATGAATACTAACTTTCAGATAAGAGATTTTGATGAACTCTACTTGCGCTCCATTATTATATCTCCAAAGCGAAAAAAAATATACCTGAATAAAGTAGTCGTCTCATAGTACATCAATCTTTAACAAAAAGCTGACGAACAATACCATTAAAGCTTTAGCTAATTTAATAAAAAAAACGATAAAGTAGGATTTTATCTCTTATAATATATCTAAAAAGCGGGTAAAAAACCTCAATCACCATAGTGAAAAACATTTGATAATGAGGTGGTTAAATACAAAAATTCATGAAATCGTTTATATCCAATACAAATACGGCTAATGCTAATGTAGACTGCCAGAAGATCGTATACTGCACATTTCTGACAGCAAATCAATTGTAATGCTATAAAATAAACAGACCCGCCAAATTAGGGCAGGTCAATTTTTTACCATTTTATCTTAACATTATACTCCCTAATTCAACCTGATAATGTTTCGGGGGTAACCCATTTCTATACAGGTCGGTCTAATCGTGTTCAGGTTCCCGCAAATCAAAATATTCTCCTTGCGTTTTATTTAAAGAACCCGAAATCATTTTGAAATTTTCATCTGTTGGCTCCAGATTGATATATTTATCGACAATGCTTCTATGTTTGTATACGATAAAGGTGTTTTTTACTTTTGGATTTATCTTATTCAAATCGGCTTCTGTTACCTGGTCTGTAAAGGACGGAACAAAGGTTAAAGCTATATTTTTAATATGAAGCAGCTTCCCTAAGTTCTCCAACTGAAGCTGCCGCTGGTTTTTAGAGTAATTTTTATGGTTTCCGTATACAAAATAGACTTTGAGATACTGCCTGCGTTTTTCGCTTTCTTTTTCTAAAAACAACAGCCACTTTTTTATAGCTGTCCAATCAGGATTGTTACCTGCAAAGTAAATAATTCCGTGATAACGTCCATACTTACAAACGGGACAGGTTTGTGTTCCTTTGTCCGGACCAAATGCGTGAAAAGGCATAAAAGAGGGCTGATCTTCTCCAATATTTAATCCCGAATGAAGTAGTGCTGGTGTTTTCTTAGGATAATTCGGAATATTTAACCCCAAAACAATATCATGTTCTGCAATCTGTAAACTGTCTTTTAACAGGACCCTTACAATACCACTTCCGCCTCGGTTTTCAGGAAGGTGCTTCTTTCTATAAGCAAGGAGTAATTTATCATCATCAAAATTAATTTCATCTGTATAATACTCCTTTTTAACATCTGGTTCTTTGACCGACAAATGGATGTGTGCCGGCAAAACATCGTTGGGATACGGTGCCGGACGAATGGTTCTTATCGTGTATTTTCCTTTAGCATCTGTTTTGACCCAACCGCGAATATGCCCATGCCGTTTGATTGTTTCGTCCATTCCGGGTGTGGGCGAATAATATCCGTCGTTATCCGTCTGCCAATAGTAAATAATTACATTTGGTGCTACTGTTTTACCGTCCAGTTGAAAGACAGTACCGGTAACGATTAACTTTTGTCCTTTTTCACTCCATCCCGGACTTGTGCTAACAGAAGAAATTTCTTTTGCCATTTCGATGTACATCAGTTCACAGCCATCACACCCTCCACCTACAGTATTACTATTTTTAATCTGAGGTTTTGGATTATTTTGTCCGTTACAACTGCTAAACAACAGGGCTATAAAAAACGTTTTGCAAATGGTTACTTTTTTCATTGTAGTACTTTTTTCTGCAAATATCAGGATGGATATAGCTGACTGTCAAATGAAATACAGTAAGACGAGTTTATTTTAAGGTAAGCTGATTGTGTTCTGAAAATTTTGATTTAAAATTTTTAGCATAATTGCGACTGACCCTTAAAATAGTATCCTCACAGAGTGTAACATCATAGTCCCCATTTTGGCGGGACTGTATAGATGAAATCTTGCTTATATTCACAATATGTGATTTATGAATACGGACAAATTGTTTTTCATCCAATTGGGTTTCCAAAGCTCTCAGTGTTTGAGTATGCAGGTATTTTTTAGAAGAATGATAAATGTTGATGTATGGTGAATTTGCTTCAAAATAAAGAATTTCAGCTGCTTCCAGAAGCAGCTTTTTATTATGAGGATCAGAAATTAAAATAGAGCGTATAAAATTTTGCCCTTTCCTTTGCTCATCGATCTTTTCTTTTAATTGCAAAGACTCGCTTTTTCTATTCCATAAAATAAAGACCATCAGTGAAAATCCATAAATGATTACCGTTTTTATAAAATAAGCCGACAAACCAAAATTGAAAGTCTGCCAATAAGAAAAGGTGTGATCGTAGAATGCTTTTGAAATAATCCAGACCAATATCGGATAAGAAAACAAATGAAGAAGAATTGCTGCACTTATTACCAGTATTCTTACCGTCAGGTTTTCCGTTTTTCTGATCCATTTTAAAACAACTATTAGTAAAGGAAGAAATAATACCCAGTAGGAACTGAACAATAGCGATTCTGAAATGTAGAACGCACTATTTTGAAACAGGGTAAAGGAATAATCCAATACTACGTTTGTAAAAACAAACAACAGTACACAAGCCGTAATAATAAAATTTGGCTTTTGCTTGCTTTGAAAAATTTGATCTATTACTGACTGAAACATCAAAATATAGTGTTTAGGACCAATTTATAGCGCTAATGAAAATACATTTTTACTAGTTTGTACGATTCAAAATAGGTTATATAAACCACAAATTTAGTAAATTAACCACACATCTGATACATTACCGACGTTCTGTTAGTCGTCTCTATACTATCAGATTTTACAATTTCACATTCTTTTTCAATCAGTTACACAACTGCTTTATAAAACAACTGATGTAAAACATTATCCATTCAATACCTGCGCCAGCTGGGAGATAAGAAATTTTAAGCCCGTGTATAATGGAATGGTCTTTTTGTATATTTTTGGTTTCGCAATAAAACAAGTTATAAAGAACAAAAAAACACCTGCAGAAAGCCAGGAAACGTTAGGAGTAAATATAGAAAGCATTACGATGAAAAAAATTATACTTAAATTTACAAAGTGGGCACTTCTAATTTGCCTCGCAATATTCATAGTTAAAGGATGCATTCCGACAACTCCTGATGTACCTCATATTACACCTCGCGCAACTACTCAATACTGGAATTTACCTACAGGTTCAAAAATTGCTTATACGCACATTGCAGGCAAAGGAGAAAAAAAACCATATCCAATTATTTACCTGCACGGTGGTCCCGGAGGATATGTCTATACCAAAAATATTGAAACATTAGGAAAGTTTTCTGCATCGGGCTATGATGTATATTTATACGACCAGGTAGGTTGCGGGCTTTCGGAAAGACTGGAAAACGTTAGCGAATATACAGCTGTACGCCATGTAAACGACCTTGAAGCAATTGTCAAATTATTAGGTGTTGAAAAAGTAATTCTGGTTGGACAATCCTGGGGTGGAGCATTAGCAGTATTATATTCCGCTGAGCATTTGGACAAAGTAGACAGAATTGTTTTTACTTGTCCCGGTGCGATTAAACCTGCAAATGAAGCGTTAGAAAAAATTAAAGCACCCGACAGCCTGAATTTAAAAGAACCATACAATCCAAATTCAAAAATACTTCCAATTGTGCTTCAACCAAGGTATGTATCTATAGGAATTTGGGCAAGATTTTTTGGAAAAAAACTGGCTAATGATAAAGAAGCTGATGGTTATCTTACCGGTATGGCTAATGTTTTTACGAAAGGTCTTGTTTGCGACTCAACTAACGTATTGAAAGAAGAAGGAGGTGCCGGTAGTTATTGTAATTTAAATACAAGTGTAAGTTATGGTGATTTAAAGGATCCCAGAATAAAACTGAAAAACAACAAAATTCCTGTTTTGGTCATGAAAGGACAATGCGATAATATTGATTGGGGCTATACGAAAGAGTATCTTGACTTGTTTAGTAATAGCACGTTCAAATTAATTCCAAGTGCAGGACATCAGATTTTTGCAGAACAACCCGAATTATATACCAAAACAATTAAAGATTTTTTAACCCAATAAGATTATCAACAAAAGAAAAATGTGTAACCACTGTACATTGCAAGACACTAAGGTTTCACAACGCTCCGTTTTTTTTTAACTTTACAAAAAATAAACGAAATGAAAATAGTCATCATTGAAGATGAACATCTCGCCTCTACCTATCTCAAAACCATTCTGGAAGAGCAGACTATCCTTCCGATCAGTGAAATTACAGTACTGAAATCGGTAAAGGGTGCTGTTGCCTTTTTTAAAGCGAATGCCGTTGATCTGGCATTTATGGATATTCATTTGGGAGATGGTAAAAGCCTCGATATTTTCGAGCAGGCTCTCGTGTCATGCCCCGTTATTTTTATCACTGCTTATGACTCTTATGCGGTAAAAGTTTTCAAACATTTTACTATTGATTATCTACTTAAACCTTACGAAGAGGAAGAATTACTCGAAGCTTTGCACAAATACAAAAACATAAAAGAAACCTTTAACAGCAATTCAGTTGTTGAATCTTTGGTTGAAATTGAGAATCAAAGCAACATTCAGCATCATTTTTTGGTGAGCCACAGAGACAAACTAATTTCTGTTAATGACACTTCAATTCCCTTTTTCTTTGCTACCGGAAAACACCTGTTTATCCACACCAACTCCGGCAGTAGTTATCTGTACAATAATAATTTGAAAGACCTCATCAATAAACTTGATCCGGCTCTTTTCTTTAAAATCAACAGAAAATATATTATCAACCGTCATTCTGTTCAGGAAATTGTAAAACATTCGAGCCAGAAAATCGAAATATTACTGAATGTTACCGTTCCGGATACAGAATCTATTATTTTAAGTAAAAAGGAAATCAATAATTTTAAAAACTGGCTCGATTCCTAAAATTCAATTCGAGTAAAGAATATAGATTTCCAGATTATTCAGAATCCGGAAGTCTGTCGGCTTCATTCTTTTTTCGGTTGAAACGGTAAATTACAGTCAATCTGATATATCTTCCCTGAGAACGAAACTCTGATTCTAAATAATAGAGGGGTGTACTGACCGTTTGTTTGGTTAGTTGCGAATTGAAAAGGTTGTTCACGTTTAAAGTAACCGACATTTTATCGTTAAAAAAGTCCTTGTTTAAACCAATATTGGCCGAGTATTGTGCCTCAGTAACCGATTGAACTCCCTGATTTTTACCTCGGTATTTAAAACTAAAATCACCTGAAATTATTTTTGGAAACTTCACAACCGAACGAAAGCCCGACAACCAGGTTTCATCTTCCACATCATAGACCACCTCTTTGTAAGTGCCCTGCTGTTTGAATTTGTAGTAATTAAAATCCAAAGACAATCTCAGCCATTTTGTGGGACTGTAGGTAGAAGAAACTTCTGCTCCGTAACGATCTTCGGTGTCCAGATTTACCGGTGTTCTCACGAAATAATTTTCATCTGTACGCTGTAGAATATACTCGAAAAAATCGGTAGTGTGCTGATAGTATACAGACGGATTAATACTGAATTTTCCGGGTTTGGCCAGTAAAGTCAATTCAAAAGAATTCGTAAACATCGGATTCAAATCCGGGTTTCCTACAGTAAGATTGCGCAAATCTGAAAGCCCGGAAAAAGGATTCAGCTGCCAAAACCTCGGACGATTGATCCGTTTGCTATAGCTAAGCTGTAAGTCCGTTTTTTCGGTTAGATTGTATACTAAATGAACGGTTGGAAACAGATTGATATAATTTTTAGTGTTGCTGAACAAGTTCTTAGAATCGGCAATTTTTATATCGGATAATTCTGCCCGCAAACCTGCCAGATAACTGAACTTTTTAATTTTACTCCCAAACTGAATGTAACCACTATAGAGGTTCTCGTCGTATTTTAATTTATTGGTAAACTGATCCTGCAGCACCTCATCCAAAATCGTATAATAATCACTTCTGATGGCGCGTAAATCGCTTCTGATTCCCATCTCAATTTTAGAATTTTCGTTTATCGGATTTACAAAATCAGATTTTAGAAAGATATCGTTACTGCTTTCTATATCGCGGCTGTACAGATTAGAAACTTCGGGTTCATAAGGCATCGTTTTTTGCTGATCGATGTATTGATTTTCATCGTCGTGCCAAAAATCATATTGCAGGCTGGTCGTCCATTTTTTATCCTTTTTATCAAATGTTTTTACATAATTTAATTCTAAGGCATTGTAAAACTTAGGTTCCTTATAATTTTCATAGCGATTGATGATACTGTCAATTGCATGATTGGCATTGGTATACTGGTACCCAATTGCCGTTTTATAATTGTTATTGTTTCTGTCGCGATAGTAACTTCCTGTTAAGGTATTTTTGGCATTAATGTAATAATCTCCTCCTACGTAAATATTGTAGATGCTATTATTTCTTCGGATATCATCGTATTGATTCAGCGTGGTTACTACGTTGTTGCTGGTATTGCGCTGAAACTGTCTGTTGGAAGCAAAAACGTCAATGTAACGGTATCCTATATTGGAAAACAAATTGACTTTTTCGGTTTTATAACTCACATTGGCATTCAGACTATGATTTGCCGGATTCCCTATTCCTGCCTGCAGCGAGCCGTTGAATCCCTGCATACTGTTTTTCTTTAGTATGATGTTTATAATTCCCGCACTCCCCTGCGCTTCGTAAGCCGCTGAGGGGTTTGTAATGACTTCTACCTTTTCAATATTCCCCGCCGAAATTTGAGATAAACCGTTATTGGCCGTTAACATGGATGGTTTTCCATTAATTAAAACCGTAACACCGCTATTGCCTCTAAGACTTACTGCCCCGGCAATATCGACATTCACAGAAGGAACATTATTCAAAATATCATTGGCTGTTCCGCCTTTGGAGAGAATGTCTTTTCCAACGTTGAATACTTTTTTATCCATTTTTAGTTCTACGGCCGATTTTTCAGCTACGACATTCACTTCATTTAGTTCATTGACTTCTTCTTCCAGTAAAACGTCTTTTAAAATCAAATCTTTCTGAAGTGAAATCGCGTTTACGGTGAATGGTTTGTAGGACATCAATTCGATTTTCAACTGATAATTTCCGGGAGAACTCTTGAAAACATAAATCCCGTTTTCATCAGAAGAAACTGTTCTCTTTTTCTGATCAGACGATTCCAGCGTGACGGTGACATAGGGCAGCGATTGTTTTGTTTTGGAGTCCATAACTTTTCCTTTAAGCGTAAATTCATTGGTCTGTGCCACAGCTTCAAAGCCTAAAGAAAGGAGGATGAGTAAGATGAGCTTTTTCATTTTTGGTTTGGTTTATAATTTTCACCAAAACTCTTCTTTAATTGTATGCGAAAATCAAGCGCATGCTATACAGTTCTTTCCGATCGATAAACCATTTAATAATGAGTATTAACGGTGTTTATCTTCGCTTTTTATGCGTTAATGCCTTTTTTGAACCTGTTTGTCGACACATTCTTTCTCTTTCTAAATAAATACTAACTTTGGTCTACTATGTCAGTATTCGAAAAACTCATCAACTATTCCTCAGCACACAGGCTTCCAACACACATTATGTTTTGGTTTTGCCTGTATATCATGTTCCTTGGTAAAAACAATTTTGATGACCCTTCTTTTAATCTTCCATATGAAATGCTGGGAATTGCATTCGATCTGTTTTTCTCTATCCTGTTTGCCTATTTCCTTTCCTATCGCATTCTTCCGCGCTTAATGACGCCCAAAAATCATAGTATGGTCTGGCTTGAATTTATAGTGGGCTCTTATCTTATCTCGGCTATTAACCGAACCATGGTCATTTATGTACTGGAACCTATTGTACGTAAACCTCCTTTTGAACAGGAATCTGTTTTTGAAATCTTTACAGATGTTTCAAAACTGTTTCGATCGTATTTTATACAATCCTTTTTTCTTTCTTTATTTTTTGTTTTTGTAAAACAGGTTAAAAACCTCTATTTAGTTCAGAAAAAAGCATTATTACTGGAAAAACAAAAGGCAGAAACAGAGCTAAAAGTGCTAAAAGCTCAATTGAACCCTCATTTTTTGTTCAACACGCTCAACAATATTTATTCGCTTTCCCTTGTTAATTCACCAATTACCTCACCATCAATTGCCGTTTTGTCTGAAATATTAGATTGTATTTTGTATCGCTGTAGCGGCACTTATGTACCTGTTTCGCAAGAAATTGCATTGCTGAACAATTATATTGCACTTGAAAAATTGCGATATGATGAAAGGCTTAGTGTCATTTTTAATACCGAAGTCGACCATAATGATGTTATTGCGCCTTTAATTTTACTTTCATTAGTCGAAAATGCTTTTAAACATGGCGCCGGAGAAGATACGGATTCCCCAATTATAGTTATCGATTTAAAACTAAAGAACAGTCATTTTAGCTTTACGGTTAAAAACACTATTGGGAAGAGTGAAACTGAATCTGAAAACGGTAAAATTGGACTGAACAATATCATACAACAACTGGACAAAATTTATCCGGAAAACTATACTTTTGAGGTTACCAAAAACGATACTCATTTTACAGCCCATTTAGAAATTAAGCTGCAAAACGATTCCAACCAAGCTTAGAACAATGAAAATAAGATGTTTATTAGTCGATGATGAGCCTTTGGCCATAAACCTGCTGCAAAATCACATCAGTAAGCTGGATTATTTTGAGATTGTAGGAACCTGTCCGAATGCCTTAAAAGCTGCCGAAGTATTAAGAACTACGGCTGTTGATCTGATGTTTCTGGATATTAAAATGCCTCAGATCACGGGAATTGATTTTTTAAAAACATTAAAAAACCCTCCGGCTATTATTTTCACAACGGCTTATCGTGAATATGCTTTGGAAAGCTACGAACATGATATTGTAGATTATTTACTCAAACCCATTACTTTTGATCGCTTTTTTAAAGCCACTGATCGTTATTTACGCATCAGTGGCCCAAGCAATACAAAAATTATAACGCCGCCTCTTGAGAGTTTTATTTACATCAGAAGCGGTACTAAATTCCACAAAATCAATACAGACAGTGTTTTGTTTATTGAAAGTGTGAAAGACTACATTGTGGTTCATCAGAAGGAAGGCATAAAACTAACCTCTAAATACAAAATCGGCGATATTGAAGCAGAACTTCAGGGAAAAGATTTTCTTCGGGTACACCGTTCTTTTATCATCAATTTAAAAAACATTACTGCCTTTACCGCTTATGATGTTGAAATTGGCTCCATAGAAATTCCTATTGGAGCAAGCTATAAAGAATACGTTTTTAAAATATTAAAAGGTTCATAACCTCATCCCTACTTGTCTTTAGAACTTAATAGCAATTTTTCCTATAGTCTTCCCTGACTCTAAAAGTTCATGTGCTTTTTTGAAATTCGCTGCTGTTAAACCTGTTAGCGTTACATTTAGCGTTGATTTTAGAATGCCCTGATCTAAAAGATCTGCCAGTCTATTCAAAATAACGTGCTGTTCCTGCATATCATCGGTTTCATACATCGATCGTGTGTACATAAGCTCCCACGAGAAGGAGGCACTTTTATTTTTCAATTTGTTCAGAGCTACGGGATCACTGCTTCCGGTAATAGAAGCAATATGTCCTTGCGGTTTAATCAATTCGACCATAGTATCCCAATACGAATTCGTATCTACAAAATCTAAAATAAAATCGACCTGTTGAAACCCGGCTTCCTGAACCGTAGCAATTAAATTTCGGTGATCGACTACATAATCGGCTCCCTGCTCTTTGCACCAGGCTATAGTTTCTGGGCGGGATGCGGTTGCAATAACGGTGAGACCCGCTACTTTTTTGGCCAATTGAATAGCGATCGAACCTACTCCTCCTGCCCCTCCAATAATCAAAATCGACTTACCCTTATCTTTTTCAGGATTGATTCGGATACGGTCAAAGAGAATTTCCCAGGCTGTTAAACCAGTTAAAGGCATGACTGCCGATTCTTCAAGGCTTAAGGACTTTGGTTTTCTGCCTACAATTCGTTCGTCAATACTTTGGTATTCGGCATTGCTGCCCGGTTTGGTAATATCTCCAGCATAAAACACTTCATCACCTACCTTAAACAAAGTCACCTTCTCTCCTATTACCTCCACAATACCCACAGCATCCCAGCCTATAATCTTCGGAGTTTCTAAAACGGTATCTTTTGTACTATTCTGACGAATTTTAAAATCAACGGGATTAACCGATACTGCACTTATTTTTACTAACAAATCACGTTCTCCGGGAACTGGTTTTGGAGTTACAAATGCTATAAAACTCTCCTCTTCAGCAATTGGCAACGATGTTTTAAATCCTATGGCTTTCATCTTTATAATTTTTAAGTTCTATTATTATTACAAAGATAAATACAGTCCGAATCTTACAAACGGTATAATTTTATACTAAACCAGTATATTTTTATCAAAAATCAATAGCACTTTAGAATTCTCAAATACTAAGAAGCTGGTCCTAAAACCAGCTTCTTACTTTTACTATTTAAAATTTAGCGGCAAATTCTTTTGCAAAATCTTCCAGTTTAGTTCGTCCTTCAACAGCACTATAATCGCCTAAAAAATGTGCTGCAATTTTACCGTTTCTAAAACCTGATCCCATTTCGGTATACAATTCAGCAATTTCTTCCGGTAGTCCCGCTTGTTTCATTCCGTCAAGAGATTGTACATCGGTAAATTCTATCCATGGTAAATCCGGTTTTCCAATGGCTGAGCCTAAAGTTTTGGCTACTTCATCCGGAGTTCGCACATCACTTACAATATAACGAATGTTCTTTCCCGTTATCGTTTTTAGTAATTCTTCAGACACTGCTGTGGCAATATCTTCAGGATGTACAAAAGGAATTGTAGTGTTAGAAGGATAATTTGCTCCAATAATTCCTGCTCCCTTAATCATTGGAACATCATGATACAAATTCGTGTAGAAAAAACCCGCACGAAGATACGTAACTGATATGTTCTCTAATGACTCATATAATTTCTCGATATTATGAAGTCCGGCAATTGGACCATTTCCTCCCGGTAAATCTGCACCAATGCTGCTCAGCATTACCACACGTTTTACTCCGGCAGCTGCTATGGCTTTTGCAAGTGCTTTACCGGCGTCCGTAGTATTGGTAACGATATTAACTCCTCCCATATTAGGCGGAGTCATTGCAAATACAGCATCAGCCCCTTCAAATGCGCTTTGCAAAAAAGCGGCATCACTTACAGAACCTATCGCTGCTTTGGCTCCAGCTGCTTCAATCATCTTTACCCGGTCTGCACTACTACTGATTACTGTTACCTCATGTCCCGAGGCAATAAGTTTTTGGGTCAATGGCTTACCTATGTTTCCTAATGAACCTGAAATTGTAATTTTCATCTTTGTTTATTTTTTTATGTTCTGTAACAAAGGTATATTTGTACTTACTTTTGTACAAGTACTTACCCTAAAGTATGCACTATGACCGCAATCAAAGAATCATCGACTATTCAGGAAAACAAGCAATATGCTTTAGACCAATGCCCTGTAACTTATGTTATGGAAAAAATTGGAGGCTATTGGAAACCCATTATCATTTACCATCTTTCAGGCGGGAGCAAACGTTACAGCGAACTAAAAAGGGCTATCCCTGCAGTTACCGAAAAGATGCTGATACAACATTTAAAACAGCTCGAAGCCGACCATCTTGTCATTAGAGAAGCTAAACCGGTTGTACCTCCTTTTGTGACCTATAGCTTAAGTCCTTCGGGAAAAGGTTTAATGCCTGTTATCGAAGCTATGGCGACATGGGCCTTCAAGGATAAGGAAGATGGATTTAAGAATTCTTAAAATAATTTGATCTCAAAAATAATCATCAAAGTAGCAGTACATCTTGTTATCTTTACCTAAAAAGATCCAAATGAGAAAAATTGGTGCAACACAAGCAGGTTTCGTTTTAAGAATTGTTTTAGGAATTACGATGCTCTCTGCAGTTGCCGACCGTTTTGGTCTTTGGGGCGCTCCCGGTGCTCCCGGAGTAGCGTGGGGAAACTGGGACAATTTTATTGTTTACACCCAGACCTTAAACTCCTTTGCGAGTAGATCCCTAGCAGAAGTATTGGGTGCTTTGGCTACTTTTTTCGAGATTTTGTTTGGTTTGTTTCTCATCATAGGATTTAAAACCCGTTACATTGCTTTGGGAACCGCAGGTTTAATGCTTCTTTTTGCCTTCTCCATGGCGGTTTCTGTCTCTGTAAAAGCTCCTTTTGATTATTCGGTTCTAACAAGTGCTGCGGCAGCCTTATTGCTTTCTTCTTTGGACAAAACGTATCTTGCTTTAGACAATCAATCCCTATAAAAATTTATACAACTCATTCAAAATAAAAAATCCTCAAAAAATAACTACCCGCAAAAAGACCAAAATATTTGGCTTTCAACAACCTGCTTACCTCAAATACAAATTTTGTAAATCGCAATACAAATTATATAACAATTCCCAAATCTAAATTCTCAATTTAAACGTATGTATGAAAATACGATACTCCGGAGGAATTAAACTCAAATGGTAATGGTTTTTGGGGCATATTGAGCTTAATAACCTCCCGGGATATCGTTTATTAAATAATTTTAAACGAAGGAAAAGAGTGGAAAAGTTAAATGTCGAGAGATTAAAAAACAGTCTGGATTACTTGCAAAGCAAACAAAGGGAACTAAAAAGGCAAAATGAGGAAGATACCCGAACTCTCGAATCTCTCATAAAGTATTTAAAAAAAGACATGATTGATCAGTATAAATTAACCAAATACGATTTATACATCAAGCAGGATGTTAAGGATACGGAGACTTTTATCCATAGTGTGCAAAAAATAATAGAAGACAACCAGTAAGTTCTTCAACCTTAGCGCATCATCAACCTCCCTGATTGTTATTTAAAAATCAATCAGTTAGAATCATTTTGGCATTATTTTTCTTCCTTTATACTTTAGGATGCTGCCATTTTAGTTTTTAATTAAGAAATAAAAAAGTTCCTCTCCCAATTTCAATTCGTAAATTAGCGGTAACAAAATCGATTCGAATGACAGTACTTACGTTTACCCTGATTATGATTCTTGGTGCTTTTTTAGCAGGTTTTATTGGCTCATTATCAGGTTTAGGTGGCGGGATTATCATAATTCCACTTTTAACAGTCGTTCTTGGCGTTGACATTCATTATGCAATTGGTGCGGCTCTGGTTTCCGTAATTGCAACTTCTTCAGGTTCAGCCGCAGCGTATGTGAGAGAAGGAATCACCAACATGCGATTGGGTATTTTTCTGGAAATTGCCACTACAATAGGTGCTGTTTGCGGAGCCCTGCTTTCAACTATCGCTCCTACTTCGTTTATTGCCGTTTTATTTGGGCTAACTTTAATTTTCTCGGCTATCAATTCGCTTCGTAAAAAAGAAGAACATATTGTATTAGAATCTAGTCCTTTGGCTAAAAAACTAAAATTAGAAGGCACTTATCCCGCACACGATGGCAAAGTTATTCATTACGGAACTAAAAATGTTATAGGAGGTTTTAGTATGATGGGAATTGCCGGAATGATGTCCGGTTTATTAGGAATTGGTTCCGGAGCTTTTAAAGTAATCGCCATGGACAATATTATGAGAGTTCCGTTTAAAGTTTCTACTACCACCAGTAATTTTATGATGGGAGTTACGGCAATGGCAAGTTCTGTCATTTACATTCAGAAAGGATACATCGAACCTGGAATCTGTATGCCTGTAGTGGTTGGTGTACTTTTTGGAGCGATGGCAGGAGCTAAAGTTCTCGTGAAAACAAATCCTAAGAAACTTAGAATATTCTTTGCCTGCCTCATCTTTGTATTGGCAGTAAATATGATCTATAACGGAATTAATGGAAAAATCTAAGACTATGCAACACGAAAAATTTGGAGAAAAAGATTTTCAAACCATTATCGGAAATTTATTGCGCTATGGCGTCTGGATTTCTTTATCCGTAGCTTTTATTGGTGGAATTGTTTACTTACTGCATCATAGTGCAGACATTGAAAATTATTCGGCCTTTCATGAAAATGACCGTAATATCTTTGAAGTAATTTCGGCAATTTATCAGGGTGTAATTCAGGGAAACGGTGAATCTTTAATCTTTTTTGGAATTATTCTGCTTTTTCTAACTCCGGTTTTACGCGTTTTACTATCGCTTTTTTCGTTTTTACTGGAAAAGGATTATCTGTATGTAGGCATCACCTTAATTGTTATTGTGATTATTCTGATTAGCGTTTCCTTTGGTTTTTCTCATTAATTAATGGCTATAAGCCGTAAGCTTTAGGCTTTAGGCTTTCTTAATAACAACCAAACCCGACAGGTTTTAAAAACCTGTCAGGTTTACTAAGCGATAATACTCTACTAACCACGATAAGCATTGGGTTGTAGGCTTTCTAAAAAAGCATATTGCTTAAAGCCTAATGCTAAAAAGATACTAACCGCGATAAGCATTTGACAATAGGCTTAATAAGAAAGCATACTGCCTAGAGCTTAAAGCCTAAAGCCTAAAAAAAAATGGAAATAGGAATTGACAGTTTCGCTTCGGCGATGTATGGAGACCACAATACCTTAAGCAGTGTTGATGCAATGGAACAGCTGCTGCAAAGAATCGAGCTGGCAGATCAGGCCGGACTTGATGTTTTTGGAATTGGTGAACATCATAAAAAAGAATTTTTAGATTCGGCAACTGCTGTGATTTTAAGTGCTGCGGCGGCGCGAACCAAACGCATTCGATTGTCAAGTGCCGTTTCGGTTCTAAGTGCTGCCGATCCGGTAAGAGTTTATCAAAATTTTGCAACACTTGATTTAATTTCAAAAGGAAGAGCCGAAATTGTAGTAGGCCGTGGGTCTTCCATTGAAGCTTACCCCCTTTTTGGTTTTAATCTGAATGATTACGATGAACTTTTTAAAGAAAAATTAGACCTCTTACTTCAAATTAGAGACAATGAATTTGTGACCTGGTCGGGAAAATTTCGCCCTTCCATAAATAATCTTCCGGTTTATCCCAGAGCTTTGCAAGAAAAACTTCCTGTATGGTTGGGTGTCGGCGGAACTCCTGAATCGTTTATCCGGGCCGGATCTTTAGGGCTTCCTTTGATGGTCGCAGTTATTGGTGGTCAGACTCATCGTTTTCGTCCTTTAGTTGATTTGTATCGCGAAGCAGGGAAAGCAGCCGGTTATCTGCCCGAAGAACTTCAGGTAGGTTTACATTCACCCGGATTTGCAGCAAGCACTACCGCAAAAGCCATTGAAGAATATTATCCCGGTTATGCTGAACTTTGGACAAAATTAGGTCTGGAACGCGGTTGGCCGCCCGTGACCAGAGCCAAATTTGACGGATTGATTGACGATCAGGGTGTACTGATTGTGGGAGATCCGGAACGCATTGCTGATAAAATTTTGCGTCACAGCGAATCTCTTGGCGGTATTTCAAGATTCACCTTTCAAATGGACAATGCAGGTCTCACGCATACACAGCTCATGAATGCGATCGAACTTATAGGAGCAAAAGTAATTCCGCTTATTAGTAAAGGGTAGTTTTTTACCACAGATTGTACCGATTAAAAGATTTTCTTATTTCGTAATAACAAATAAACCCAACAGATTGTAAAAATCTGTTGGGTTTACTTTTAAACACTTAGAACCTTAGCACCTCAGCGCCTTAGTACCTAAAAAATCAGAACTTATACGTTACCCCCACTCTAAAATTTCTTGGTGCTTCTGTTTGCCAATAGTAAGCAGAAAGCCATTCATAGTAAGATCCACTGTACAGGTATTTGTCCAGAATATTAAACACATTTGCTGTAACCTTAAACTTCCCGGTTTCATAAGATAAACCTCCATCCAGTTTAAAATAGTTGGGTAAGCTGATACCTCCTACACTCCAACTGTCCGTTTGACGGCCTGCAAGATAAGTCCCTCCTATAGAAGCCCCCAGTCCTTTTAACTTTCCGCTTTGAATGCTGTAGTTCAACCACGCATTTGCACTATGCTTAGCAAATCCCGGTACAACTGAACCCACCGTTATTTTTGGAATAACCGAACTTGTTACTATAGATTCTGTAAAAGCATAATTAGCAACAAGATTAAGTCCGTCTAATAACCTTCCTCTAATGTCAAATTCAATACCCTCCGCTCTTTTTTCTCCTAAAACAATTTTATAAATATCATTTGGTCCGTTCGTTGGATCGGCAGCAAGTTCATTCTGTTTTACGATTCTATAAGCTGCTAATGTAGTACTCCACGATCCGTCAAACCAATCTTTCTTAATTCCAAATTCCACATTATTTCCAGTTATCGGTTTTACCTGATCACCATTTTTAATAATTCCGGACTGCGGTATAAATGCCTGATCGTACAAACCATAAAGAGCTAAATTATCGGTCACAGAATAACTAAATCCTACACGTGGTGTAATATGACTATCAGATTCAATTGTTCCCCAACTGTTTTGGCTAATCCAGGTATATCGTGCTGCAAGAGTCAATCTCAATTTATTCTCAAAGAAACCAAGTTCATCCTGAATATAACCTGCTGCGTATTCTTGTGTTAATTTACCACCAGCTCTGACTGAAAGCGGTGTTGTACGATTGAAAACGGGAAAACCGTTAGAAGGCGTCCCGTAATTTGGATTGTAAACATTAAATGGATTTGCAGCTGTATCAAGATCATGAGACTGTCCCCAATCTGCCATATAATCTTTACTTCCTAAATCTACACCGCCTAATAGTTTATGCGTAACTTTTCCGGTATTGAACTTCCCGTTTATGAATATCTGCCCCAAATACATATTACTTTCTGCATCCCAGATACCTACGTTTCTGATAATATTCCCTTTTCCAAGAGCATTTTCACTTGAACCAATGGCACTAGGCCATGAACTGTACCCTTGCTGAATGTATTTGAAATAAGAAGTTTGTGCTGTCAGTTTCCAGTTGTCATCAAACTTGTGCTCAAACATAAGATATCCGCTATGATCCTGAATATTAGTATCCGGTATACCCGGTTGTGTCAAAGTAAATCCAACCGGTAATGTGGCATATCCTTCAGTTTTAGGTCCAAAGACATAATAAGATCCTACCTCAGTCATGTTGGCATACTGAAAGTTGTACTCTGCTGTAATTTTTGTTTTATCATCAACCTGATACGTGATTACCGGAGCAATTACATAGCGGTTATTGTGTTCAAATGCACGATGCGCACCTCTGTTTTGGGCAGCAGCATTAAAACGATACAATAGCTTTCCTTTTTTATCCAGTTTCCCATCAAGATCGATACTCGCTCTGTAAAAATCATAGCTTCCCGCCATTACACTGGCTTCTCCTTTTGTAATTCCGGTTGGTTTTTTAGTCACTACGTTATACAAACCACTTGGATCACCAACGGAAAGCATAAATCCTGCAGGTCCTTTCACAAACTCAATATGATCTACAAAACTCATATCTTCCGTAAGCGGTCCCCAGGAAGAAGAAACTACGTTGAAACCATTACGGAACGCCTGAACCTGTGAACCACGCATTTTTATATTCGTATACAAATCTCCCCAGTGCTCAGAACGTATTGCCCCACTCACATTTCGAATTACTCCGTCACTCATACTTACAATCTGTTGATCTTTTAATGTCTGACCACTCACAATCTGAATATTTTGTGGAATTTCCAATACAGGTGTTTGAAGACGTAAGGATAAAGAAGGCTTGTCTTGCTTGTATTTGTTTTTAGTAATTACCACTTCATCCAAATCTTCCTGGCTCTCCGAAAGCATGAAGTTTTTAGTTGTCGTTTGCTTTGATGTCACTGTAATTCTGTCTTCAACGGGACGAATTCCAACTGCACTAATGCTGATAGTATAACTGGCAGGTTTAACATTTTTAATTTCGTACTGTCCGTGTTCGTTCGTAATAGCACTGTACCTTGTTCCTCTAAGAGCAACAGCAACATTTTCTGCCGGCACATTTCCGGTTAAGGAAACTCTTCCGATTACTTTTCCGTGTTCCTGCCCCATCATCACTAATGAGTTTAGGAAAATCAGAAAAAATAAAACTTTTTTTATTCTCATGGTATTCATTATTATTTTTTATTGGTTTTTATATCGCTGGCAAAAGTAAGGGCTAAAACATTTTTTTGCAAATTATTTTTAATTATTCTAAATAAATATAATTAAAAACCAAATCCTTGAATATCACCTCAAGACCTATCATTTTGGATTATAAAATCATCAATAGTAAATAACTCTGCTTATCTTTAAGGACAAAAACACAATCTCAATTATGAATCACACTAACACAATCAAAAAAGTAGCTATTGTGGGATACAACCGTATTCCGTTTGCAAGAGCTAATACTGCCTACGCCGAAGTTGGAAATCAACAAATGATGACCGCTGCTCTTGATGGTCTTGTCACCCAATACAATCTGAAAGGAAAATTAATCGGTGAAGTTGCCGGAGGGGCCGTAATCAAACATACTTATGATAATAATCTAATGAGGGAATGTGTCCTGAAAACAACACTAGATCCCGCTACTCCTGCCTGCGACTTGCAGCAGGCCTGTGATACCGGAATCGAAAGTGCTATTTATATTGCCAACAAAATTGCACTAGGGCAAATTGAATGCGGAATTGCCGGAGGTGTTGATTCTATAAGTGATATTCCGATGGCGGTGAGCGATAAACTTCGGAAAATTCTACTCCATGTCAGAAATGCAAAATCGTTAATGGAGAAAATAAAATTCTTTCTAAAAATCCGTCCTAAAGATTTGGCCCCGCTGGTTCCCAAGAATGAAGAAGTTCAAACCGGACTTTCAATGGGAGGTCACACCGAAATCACTGCCAAACATTACAAAATCTCTCGGGAAGATCAGGACAACTTTGCGCTTAAAAGTCATCTGAATATGGCGAAAGCATACGATGACGGCTTTTTTGACGATATGATTACTCCCTTCCACGGACTTGACAGGGACAATAATTTAAGAAAAGACAGCACGCTCGAAAAATTGGCCAGGCTAAAACCAGCCTTTGACAAAATCAATGGAACCTTAACGGCAGGAAATTCAACTCCGTTAACAGATGGCGCTTCCTGCATTCTTTTAGCCAGTGAGGAATGGGCAAAAGAACATGATCTGCCCATTTTAGCTTACATCACCTTTGCTGAAATTGCTGCCATCGAATATGTCAAGAACCAGCAGAATCTTCTATTGGCTCCTTTGTTTGCTGTCAGCCGCATGCTTGATAAAGCAAGTTTGACCTTACAGGATTTTGATTATTACGAAATTCACGAAGCTTTTGCCGCTCAGGTTTTAGCCACTCTGAAAATCTGGGAGAGTCCTGAACTAAGTACTCAAATTGGACTTCCTAAAACCCTTGGAGCAATCGATCGCGAAAAACTAAATGTGAAAGGAAGCAGTCTTGCAGCAGCACATCCCTTTGCTGCCACAGGAGGTCGTATCATTGGTGTTATGGCTAAACTGTTAAACGAAAAAGGATCCGGACGCGGACTAATTTCAATCTGCGCCGCCGGAGGACAAGGCGTGACCATGATAATCGAAAAATAATTATTCCTATCGTTACAAACAACAAACCGGACAGGTTACTAAAACCTGTCCGGTTTATTGTTTAAAAAAATTAAAACTGTAACAAAATCAAAATAAAAGTCTCTATAGTATAAAAAACGCTAATCCATTAATCCAAACCTTACTACATGAGAACTTTAAAACTTACCACTTTACTCATTTTCACTTTCTTTTCATTTTCGAAAATAAATGCTCAGACCACTCCAAACGACAGCATAAAACTGGATTACACTAAAATCTACTCGCTGGCTTTAGATGGGAATCCAAAATCAGCTTTGCCACTATTGGAAATCGATCCCAATAAAAAAATAGCGGATAAAGACTCAAAATTCAAAACCAACTTTGAAAACCGATTTAAGTTTGCAGAAGACAAAAGTGATTTTCTGGAAACGCGAAAATCAAAAATAGATCAGTTGTTAAAGATTTACAGAGATTACTGGCGTTTCTCTTTCTTAAACAAAGAAAAGAAAACCGATACACTGATCCTGAAAAACGTTTCGAATTTTCTTAAAACGAATTTTCCGTCTGCCAAAAACCTAACGATTAACGAAGACAGTATCAATGTCTATCAAAAAAAATACATCGCAAGTTTAGGTTATCATACGACCGGATTTGGAAAAACGGGAGGTTTATATGACTTACTGGTTTGGAAAACAGAAAAAGACACCATCTATAAAGTTACCTATGATGGAAAAGAAACTCCAATTAAAATCTATTTTATGGACGATTTTGTCACCCTGGGCTGGAGCGAATATGCTACTCTGGGACGCTATTATCCTGCGGGCTGGGCCACAAAAGAAGCTTTGTTTTGCGTAAAAAAAGCCTATGACTTAAAATCGGAAAATTTTAGAGTAAGCTACATTGGTCACGAAGGAAGACACTTTGCCGATTATAAACTATTCCCAAAATTAAAAGGTGTTGGTTCTGCCGATCTGGAATACAGAGGAAAATTAACTGAAGTTTCTCTTTATTCTCAGGAAGGTCTGCTGAAACGATTGCAGTTTTTTATCAATACCGGAAACTATGATAGCGATAATGGTCATTCAATTGCCGCTTATTGCGTGATAAGAGATTTATCAAGAGTTTTGTTTGGAAACGATTTCGAAAAGGACATCAACAAATGGAAAGCAATTCCGGCAAGCAAAATAAATGAAGCTGCTGCTAAACTGCTGGCCGAAAATACAAAGGCACTTGAGAAAATCCCGAATGTAGAGAAATTCATCAAATAGTACTTACAGAAGGTATGAAAAACACTTAACCCATAGAAACATAGATTTATATATTCAATACGTAAAGGAAACTTATTTCCTTCACATAGGATTTCCTAACTAATTGAAACAAAACACACCATTCCAATTAGAAAATCTATGTTTCCAGGTGTTTAATAATAATCAAAAAAAAATCTGCTAAATCTGCGTGAAAAACACTTAACCCATAGAAACATAGATTTGTATGCTAAACTCCTAACCCAATTATTTTGAATTGCAATATACCGTTCAAATAATAGTTTTTTCTTTACAAAAAATCATTTTTTTATAGTAAATTAGACCTCCTTTATAAATCAAGTCACTTATAAAATTTGTGTATAAATTCATTTTAAACTAAAATAAAAATGATTGACTCCAAAATACCCGAAGGTCCACTAGCCGATAAATGGAATAATTACAAAGCAAAAGCAAGGCTTGTAAATCCAGCCAACAGAAAAAAACTGAACGTTATTGTTGTTGGAACCGGACTTGCAGGTGCATCCTGCGCAGCGTCTCTGGCTGAACAGGGTTATACTATTCAATCGTTTTGTTTTCAGGATTCTGCCCGACGTGCCCACTCTGTGGCGGCACAAGGAGGAGTTAACGCTGCAAAAAACTACAAAAACGATGGCGATAGTACTTTCAGAATGTTTTATGATACCATCAAAGGTGGTGATTTCAGATCCCGGGAAGCCAATGTATATCGTTTGGCTGAATGTTCCGCACATTTGATCGACCATGCCGTGGCGCAGGGCGTTCCTTTTGCCAGAGAATATGCCGGATATTTAAACAATAGATCTTTTGGAGGTGTCCAGGTTTCGAGAACCTTCTACGCACGCGGACAAACCGGCCAGCAGCTTTTATTAGGTGCTTATCAGGGATTGTTGCGTCAGGTATCCTTAGGAAAAGTAACCATGCACACCCGTCATGAAATGCTGGAATTAGTAATTATTGACGGAAAAGCAAAAGGTATTATAGCCCGAAATCTCGAAACAGGAGCTTTAGAACGTCATGTTGCCGATGCAGTTGTACTGGCTTCGGGAGGCTACGGAAAAGTATATTATCTTTCTACACTGGCTATGGGCTGCAACAGTTCTGCCATCTGGCGAGCACATAAAAAAGGCGCTTATATGGCCGGAGTAAGCTGGATTCAGTTCCACCCTACCTCGCTTCCGCAACACGGAGCCAACCAATCTAAACTCACTTTAATGTCAGAATCTTTGCGGAACGATGGTCGAATTTGGGTTCCGAAAAAAGCCGAGGACGCACGAAATCCCAATACCATTCCCGAAGAAGAACGTGATTATTATCTCGAACGCCGTTATCCCTCTTTTGGAAATCTGGCACCACGTGATATTTCATCGCGTGCAGCTAAGGAACGGATTGATGCCGGACATGGTGTCGGACCAATGAAAAACGCTATTTATCTCGACTTTGCAGATGCTATAAAAGCACAGGGGAAAAATACTATTGAAGCCAAATACAGTAATCTGTTTGCCATGTATGAAAAAATTACCGGTATCAACGCTTACAAAGAACCTATGCTTATTTCTCCCGCTGCCCACTTTACTATGGGTGGACTTTGGGTCGATTATGAATTAATGACCAGTATTCCCGGGCTATTTGCTTTGGGGGAAGCCAATTTTGCCGATCATGGCGCTAATAGACTCGGAGCGAATTCTTTGCTTCAGGCTTGCGTAGACGGCTATTTTATTGCTCCGTATACGATTCCGAATTATTTGGCTGGAGAATTAAACGCTCCAAAAGCAACCATCGACCACCCTGCTTTTGAAGAAGCTGAAAAATCCGTGCGAACACAGCTCGATCGTTTTTTAAATAGCAAAGGCACACTTTCAACCGATCACTTTCATAAAAAAATTGGACGATTACTTTATGAAAAATGTGGTCTTTCGAGAAGCAAAGAAAAACTGGAAGAAGCCATCGAAGATATAAAAGCCCTGAAAGCTTCTTTTGAAAAAGATTTACTGATTACCGGAGATGATACCTTAAACAGTGAACTCGAAAAAGCCGGAAGAATTGCCGATTACATAGAGCTGGCCGAATTAATGTGTCACGATGCTTTACAAAGAGAAGAATCTTGTGGAGCTCACTTTCGCGAAGAATACCAAACTGCCGATGGTGAAGCCGTTCGAAATGATAATGATTTCTGCTATGTTTCAGCATGGGAATGGAAAGGAAAAGCTACCCCCCCTCAATTGCACAAAGAACCTCTTGTATTTGAATCGGTTGAACTTGCAGTAAGAAGTTACAAATAATCAAAAGTTGAAGAAATATGAAACTATCTCTTAAAATATGGCGGCAATCTGACACTTCATCTAAAGGAAAAATGACCGATTATGAAATAGATGCGGTTTCAGAACATATGTCTTTTCTGGAAATGCTCGATCTTTTGAATGAATCCTTAATTCAGAAAAAAGAACGGGTTATTGAATTTGATCACGATTGTCGGGAAGGAATTTGCGGGCAATGCGGTGTGATGATTAACGGAAGAGCTCATGGTCCTCTAAAAAATACCACCACTTGCCAGCTCCACATGAGAAGTTTTAAAGATGGAGATACTATTTATATTGAACCTTTTCGGGCAAAAGCTTTTCCTGTACTCAGAGACTTAAAAATCGATCGTTCAGCTTTTGACACTATCATTGCCTCCGGTGGTTTTATCGGAGCTTCAACAGGTCAGGCACCCGAGGCCAATAGTATTCCCATATCCTATGAAACTGCCGAAGCGTCTTTTGATGCGGCAGCCTGTATTGGGTGTGGTGCCTGCGTAGCCACTTGTAAAAATGCCAGTGCAGCCTTATTTACGGGGGCAAAAATCACCCATTTGGCTTTGCTGCCACAGGGACAAATCGAAGCTTCAAAAAGAGTGCTGAGCATGGTAAGCCAGATGGATGCCGAGGGTTTTGGAAACTGCTCAGACACCAGGGCCTGTGAAATTGAATGTCCACAAGGTATTTCGATTCTTTCTATTGCCAAAATGAATGCCGAATATACCAAAGCTTTAATTTTTAAAAAATAATACATCAATCATTTAATAAAATACACATAGAAACATAGACTTATCAAACTCAGAAATATCATTTCATAAGTTGAAAATACAAGCAACAAACCATGCGGAAGAAATGTATTTCATTTTGAAACCTTTTTGCCCCATTATTTCTATGCTTCTATGTGTTTATTAAAATGATAACCAATTGTTTAAAATCAAATTGACCTATAAAACAAACCCGACAGGTTTTAAAAACCTGTCGGGTTTATAGTAAAGTATCATACCGCAAAATAAGGCGTTAAAATATCTTCAAAATTATACAGTCCTTTGGGTTTGTTTTCTAAATTTTCGGCAACAAAAACCACTCCGTTTCCAAATGCTTCCCTCGAGATCGATTCGTGAATTAAACGAACCGTCTGATAAGGGAATCCAAATATAACCTCGTGCTTACCTACTATTCCTCCTGCCCTTACCGAGTTGATATTGTCTTTATCAATTTCTAAAGCTTCGGCAATTTTAACGGCTGTTCCTGAAGTTCCTTCTTTCTTTTTAAAATGTTCTTCGTTTACTTCAATATCCACCCAGGGAGCAATTTTCTTTAAAAATTTAGCAGCAAAAAGCAAATAATTGACCCCAAGCGTAATATTGGGTGACCAAAAGACCGTAGTTTTATGTGCCAGTTTCTTTAGGAACTGCAACTCTTTGTCTTTGTAGTGAGAAATAGCCGAGATAATCTTGACCTTTCGCTGCGCTGCCTGCTCTCCGTATGTATAGATGCCATCATTCGAAGAAAAATCTATAATAACATCAACAGGATGTTTGTCCAGTAATTCTTCCATTGAAGTTTTAGAACTCGAATAAATGACCCCTTGTTCTTCTGACGGAATGCCCAAAAACTCTGAAACAGATCTCTTTTCCAGAACAGTACTTTTTCTTAAAACCCATTCCAGACAAAATTTATTATTCTCCAGTAATACAGTTGCCACTGACTTTCCCGTTTTTCCAAATCCAATTAAACCTATTTTCATAATTTACTTTTTTATGGAGCAGAACGCCCGTTTATAAAATTGACATTTTGTAGAGTTCATGTCAAATCAAGAATTGAGTTATCAACGATGCCGATCACTATCGTCTTCCAGTAAAAATAGGAAATCTATAATGGGATTACCGGCAATAACTTAGATAACTACTAATAAACAACGATGTTAACACGAATAATATTGTCAAAATAATTTCTAAAGTACGACAATGGTATTTTTGGCACTGCCCTTTTTAATTTTATTTTATGCCAAAAACTCTCCTCCAAAACGGCCTGAAATACAACTGCATCTTATGAAAACTCAAAAAATCTACTAACAAAAAACAACCCTTTATTAATCCAGTCCTAATAAAATAATAATCGATTCTGACACATTTTTAAATAAGATATCTATATTTGCAACAACGTTGCGTTAGTTTATAAGCTATTAAGTCCTTTAAAAATGGGCATTTTCCATTAAGAATGAAAAAGAAAAATGTATTAATTCCTCTTTTTATGTCTGTAACTGTATTGTTTGCAATGCTGTTTCAGATGCTGCATTCTTACGAGCATGTTTACAAGCAGCTAACAAGTAAACATTGCGAGCATACCTCTATTGACGGGCAAAAGCAAATCACGCACAGTCATACAGTAGACAACAATTGTCAGATTTGTCATTTTACGTTTAGCACTTTTATATCAAGTACTTTTCAAACGTACTCTTTTCTTAAAGCAACCGTTGAAACTTACAGCGTGTTCTTTTACGAAAAAACAATTTCTGTCGTTTTCAAAGGCAGTCTTTTTGCACTTAGGGCACCCCCATTTATTCGCTAGTTTACTGCATTCTCGTCCGAAAAATTAAAAAATAGCTTTTGCTTGTCTTTTTTTCAAAGATCAGGCAAAACGCATTGATAATCTTATTGGGTCTGTTTTCAATAAAACAGCTCCAATCAGGATACGAAAGATCATTTTGGTTTATCCAATTTGCCTAACTCTTCGGTTGTCCCAGTAAATTCTACCCTTCCTGTTTCGTCACTGGTTAACATGTTTCAGCCCTAAAGGCTGTCACTATAACTGTGATTGAAAAGAAAAACCCGTACTAAAAATCATCCAAATACATCAAAACTATGCTTATAGCTGAAAATCTAACAAAAAAATATGGCGACCATATTGCTCTAAACAAACTCAACTTAACCATTAAAGAAGGGGAAATTTTTGCTTTACTGGGGCAAAATGGTGCCGGAAAAACCACCACAATCAATCTTTTTCTAGGTTTTATAGCTCCAACAGACGGAGAACTAAAAATTAACGACCTATCCGTCATCGACAACGCACAGGAAACGAAAAAATACGTTGCTTATATCCCCGAAACCGTCATGCTGTATCCTAATCTTACCGGTCTGGAAAACTTAAAATTCTTTTCATCGCTGGCAGGATTTAAATATTCACAGGGAGAACTGACTTATTTCCTGTCTAAAGCGGGGCTTCAGATTAAGGCGCACCATCAAAATTTAGGTGGTTATTCTAAGGGAATGCGTCAAAAAGTTGGAATTGCCATTGCGATTGCCAAAAAAGCCAAAGTGCTCTTACTGGATGAACCTACAAGCGGCTTAGACCCTAAAGCTTCCAACGAGTTTTCCCAAATACTAAAAGAACTTTCTGCTGATGGAACCGCTATTTTAATGGCGACGCATGATATTTTCCGAGCGCGGGAAGTGGCCTCTCATATTGGCATTATGAGACAGGGAAACCTTGTTACTGTTATCGAAGCCGATAAAATCTCGGCAAATGAACTGGAAGATTTGTATTTACAAACTGTATAAAGGGGAATTACTTTCTCAATCCTATCCAAAAAAAATGAAACACCATATTCTCTCACTGTTTTTATTAAGCATTACTTCGTTTGCCCAATCGCAAACCGTTAATAAAAAGATATCTGATAGTATTCCTAAAGATTCTGTCAGGGTAAAAACCGAACACACCCAATTGCAAACTGTCGAAATCATTGGCCGTTCGACCAAAAAATACAATAGCGATTATTCTTTTGCAGCCACCAAAACAGCCGCTCTCAACAAAGACATCCCGCAATCCATATCTACGATCACCAAAGAATTAATTGCAGACAAAGGGGCTATCTATCTGGCCGATGCTGTAAAAATGGCCAGTGGGGTGATCCCGGCAAGTTATTACAATCAATATACCATTCGCGGAATCAGTCAAAATGAAGAAGGCCAGATCATAAATGGTATGCGAACACATCAACATTACTTTTTACAGCCCTTAACAACCAATATTGAAAGAGTTGAAGTGATCAAAGGGCCTTCGAGTGCTACATTTTCCTCAGTAGATCCGGGTGGAAGTATCAATATGGTGACTAAAAAACCTTTGGCCGTTGACCGAAAAGAAATAAGTCTGACTGCAGGAAGCTTTAGCACTTTGCGCGGAACCTTAGATTTTACAGGCCCATTGAACGAATCCAAAACACTTTTGTATCGTGTAAACGGTGCCTATCAGGAAGCCAAATCGTTCAGGGATCTGGTACGTAACAAATCGTTTTTGATTTCTCCTTCTTTCAGCTACATTCCGAATGAAAAAACAGCCATCAATACAGAACTTATTTTAAGCAACATGACTGGAGTTCTGGATCGTGGACAGCCTATTTTTGGCGCTGTAGCGGGAGTTACCAGCTTACACAAAACTCCAATTGGTTTGAACTTAGGAGCTCCAAGCGATTTTTTCAAATCAAAAGAAATGATTTTGATGACGAATTTCGCTCATAAATTCAGTTCAAAAGTCGGTTTTAACGCTTCATACATGAAACAAACCTGGACAGAAGACCTTCAGGAGCACCGAACTACAAATGCTTTTGCAGTCGACATGAACAATAAACCGGTTAGCAGTCTGGCCATGATGCAGTTTGTACAGCGTCAGCAATATTGGAACATTGATAACCTGAGCGCTTATTTCAATTTTGATTTAAAAACCGGAAAACTGAAGCATAAAGTATTAGCAGGTTACGATTTGAGCAGCTGGAACAAAACCAAAGGCGGCGGACAAAATGCGGCCAGAGGTTATGTATTGAAAGACGGAACGGTAGCCCCTTCATTTGTTGCTGCAAACTCTACCAATTATCAAACCATAACCGTTGACGGAGTGGTGTTACCTAAACCAAATGTCAATTATTTTAACCTGAACAATCCAACCTATACTTTAACAAGTCCTGATGATTATACCCTAAATGTCCGTACCGCATTACCCCCTGCACTAACCACTACTAATGCAATCTACATTCAGGATCAGGTACAATGGGAAAGATTTACCATTTTATTGGGTTTGCGTCAAGAATGGTTTAGAGACATTACGAACTACAAATCCAACAATGAACTAACCGTGAAAAAGTCAGCCTTACTACCGCGTATTGGAGTGATTTATGCTGTGAACAATCAGATTAATGTTTATACGACTTATTTGGAAGGTTACCAGCCACAATCGAATACAGTCTCTTTGATGCCTCAAACCGGAAGTTTACCAGCTGGAAGTTTGTTTGATCCACTGAAAAGCAACTTGAAAGAAGTTGGACTAAAAGCTACTTTTTTCGACAATTCGGTAAGTTTTAATGCTGCTGTTTATGAAATCAATCAGCGTAATATTCTGATGAATGCCAACGACCCTGCAAATCCGGATTTGCTCGTGACAAGAGGTGCTGAGAGAAGCCGTGGTTTTGAGTGTGATATAGCCGGTTTTATTACGGCAGACTGGCAAATAAATGCTTCTTACAGTTACATTGATGCTAAAATCACCAACGATCGCGATCCTTCGTTAATTGGCGCCCAAAAACAAAACACACCTAAAAACAGTGCTAATTTATGGACGAGATACAACTTCAATTCCGATTCGGCTCTAAAAGATTTGGGCGTTGGTTTTGGAATGCAATATCAAAGCAGCAAAGTACCCTGGTTTACAAGAGCTTTTACCCTGCCTGATTTTACAGTTTTTGATGCTGCATTGTACTATAAACCAAACAAAAGCAATATGCAAATTGCTCTAAATGCGGGCAATTTATTCAATAAAACGTATTGGCTGGGTGCTCAGAATTACCTGCGCCTGTTTCCCGGTGCACCACGTAACTTCAGTCTTACTGTAACTTATAAATTTTAAACGGTATCATGTCATTACACAAAGAAATTTTAATTGCCAGACATTTAAAAAAGGCTGTTTTTAAAAATACAGCAGTCTATATCATCACGATTTTTATCGGGATCCTGTTGCTTTACGCCGCTTTTTCAGGTTGGGAAAATTACAGCAACCAGAATCAGACGAGCGAAAAATACCAACATGAATCACGCGAAGACTGGCTCAATAATCCGGATAAGAATCCGCATCGAATGGCGCATTACGGGAATTTTGCGTTTAGAAAAAGTACACCACTGAGCGTTTTTGAATTCGGGATGGAACCGTTTTTCGGAAATGCGATCTTTCTCGAAGCGCACAAACAGAACAGTGCCAATTTCTCAGAAGCAGGATTCTCCAACAGTATGCTTCGTTTCGGAGAGATTAGTATTGCTATGGTTTTACAGCTTTTATTACCTCTGTTGATTTTTTTCTTAGGATTTAATGCTGTCGCAGCCGAAAGAGAAAACGGGACTTTAAAATTAATTTTAAGTCAGGGAATCAGTTGGAAACAACTCTTAACAGGTAAAATAGTAGGGGTTGCAAGTGCGATTCTGCTTATTTTTATTCCTACCATTTTAGTTCTTGTATTCCTTTGGCTGCTGTTACAGGATTTTACGATTTCAAGCGATGAAACCATCAAAATGGTATTGTTTGTTCTGTTTCATTTTATTTACCTGATCTTCTTTTGTGTCATTGCTGTTTTGGTTTCTGCTGCGAGTAAAACTTCTAAAAAAGCACTGATTTCCTTAATCGGAATCTGGCTGGTTCTTACGATTATTTTACCCAGAACTACTCAGGCAATTGGCGCTTATCTTTACGAAGCTCCTTCCAAAATACAGTTCAACAGTGCTATCGAAAAGGACATTCTGAAACAAGGTGACAGCCACAACCCAAACGACATACATTACAAAGCCATAAAAGATTCCCTACTACGCGCCTACAAAGTAGATTCGGTACAAAAACTGCCTTTTAATTATTCGGGATTTATCATGACGGAAGGAGAGAAAATCAGTTCGCGCATTTATAACGAACACTTAGAAGAGCTGCTAAAAGTTTACGATCAGCAGAACAGTTTTTCTAAGGCCGTTTCGTTCCTGAATCCTTATATCGCCATACGAAACCTGTCGATGGGTTTATCCAATACCGACTATGGTTCGTATATCGATTTTCAAAAACAAGCTGAAATTTACCGCTATACGATGGCGCAAAAAATGAATGCTTTGCAGGTTAAATATATTAGTAATAAAAAGCCGGGACCAAACGACAAGCCTTTATCCATCAGCAAAGAACACTGGGCTGATTTGGAAGAATTTCATTATGAGCCAAAAGAAATCCCGGCTATTTTAAAGTCCGAAATCCTCTCTGTAGTTTCTATTTTTCTCTGGATTATCCTGCTTTTTGCTCTCCTGCGAATTGCAGCCAAAAACCTTAAAGCCCTCTAATATGTTAACATTACTTTTTAAAAATTTCATTCGATCAAAAGGTACCAAAATTGGATTGATGTTCCTGCTGCTCATCGGATTCATCGGTATTTTAATTGGGCAGCAGTTTCAACAAAAGCAGCAAAACAATATTGCGGAAGCTGCACTGTACCAAAAAGAGCATATTGCACGAAATGCCGCTTTTCACAAAGACGAAATGGGACTCCTGCTCTACTACATCAAATTTTCTCTCATCAATAAAACATTGCCTCTGAATCCTCTGGCAATTGGTCAGCGCGATGTAAATCCATCGATTCAAAGCGTCACGATTCGGGGTCTGGAAGGTCAGAAATACGACTCGGAACTCAATAATCCGAACAATCTTTTATCCGGAAATATCGATTTTAGCTTTGTGCTTATCTATCTGTTTCCTCTTTTGATTATAGCATTCTCGTACAATCTGGTTTCGGAAGAAAAAGAAAGCGGTACCTGGAAAATTGTGTCTGTGCAAAGCGAAAATACCTTTTTATACATTCTGAAATTGTTTTACGTCCGAATTTTAAGTCTGATCGCGCTGTTCACCTTTTTACTTCTTTTAGCCGTTTTGATTCTGAGAATTCCTTTTGACTCCTCCCTTCTTGCCTTTTACGGACTGGGTGTTTTGTATCTTATTTTCTGGTTTGCAGTCTGTTTTTTTATCGTTTCCCTTCAACAAAACTCTAATTTCAATGCGGTTATTTTACTCACGATCTGGCTGTTTCTCATTATTATACTGCCTGCCGTAATCAATACGTATATTGTGAATAAATATACTATTCCGGAAGCTCTGGAGCTGACTGTGAAACAACGTAATGCCTATCATGAAAAATGGGATATGGATAAGAAAATCACAATGGATAAATTTTACCAGCATTATCCGCAATTCAAGCGATATCCTCTGCCTGATACAGAGTTTAACTGGCTTTGGTATTACGCCATGCAGCAGGCGGGCGACGACGATTCGGCAAAACAATCTCAGGAACTGCAATCCAAGTTAGAACAGCGCAACAAAGCGAGTCAGTTTATTGCTTTATTCGTTCCTACCCTGCATGCCCAGCTTCAACTGAATGAAATTGCCAAATCTGATTTAGGAAACCAGCTTTTATTTTTGAAGGAAACGAAGCGTTTTCATGAGAAAATAAGGTTGTATTTTTATCCTAAAATATTTGAAAATGCACCGGTGGTTAAGGAAAACTGGTCGAAATTTAAAGTAGAAACCTTCACAGATCCGTCAAAAACTAATGGTATAAAAGCCTTTTTGCCATTGTTGCTTTTTAATTTGTTATTGATTGGTTTGGGTTGGTTTAACTTCAAAAAACAAAACCTATAGTTGTTTTAAATTTACCATATAAGCAATACAAGTAACTACTGAAACTTTGTGAATCACGAATCTAAAATAAAGAGCATTTTTAGTTTACTGATACTCTTTAATTTACTTCTGTTGCTTATATGGTTTAAAAAATTCCGCATATTCTGACTAATATTTTTTCAAATGCTCTTTATTTAAATTTTATTTAGAACTAATTTAAATAAACTTTTATATTTGCCCCTTTCTTGGCAAATTGTTGTAGTTCTTTAAATTTACAAAATTGCCTTTTCAAAGTAAATTTTGTTTAATGAACCATAATAACAGTTTCGAATTAAATCTTTTTGAATCTTTCAAAGAAGGAGACGAAACTGCCTTTACGTACTTCTACGACAAATACTTCCGTCGCATTCAATCTTTTAGCATTCAGTTCATTTATGACAAAGACGAAGCCGAAAATCTGGCTCAGGAAGCTTTTCTCAATCTTTGGCAAAACAGAAAAGATATTGAATCACTAAACGGAATTCCCTCCTACCTGTATACGTACGCCAAATCAAAATGTCTCAACATGATCCGACACAATAAAGTGAAGGATAAATTTAAAAACGACCTTCTGAACCAAAAGGAAAGAGAACTGGATGTCGAAATCTTAAATTCGGTACAGTTTGATACTTTAGAATTAACCGAATTAGAACGTTTAATTCAGGAATCAATAAGTGACTTACCTCCAAAAACCAGAGCCGTTTTTATAAAAAAACGTTTCGAGAATAAAAAAAATGTCGAAATAGCCGAAGAAATGCAAGTGACTTTAAAAGCTGTTGAAGCCCACATGACCAAGGCTTTGAAGATTTTGAAGACCAAATTATCCGATTATTTGTTTCTGATTTTTATCCTTATTTATAATAATTAAGAATAAAAGGTAGGGTATTTTAATTCTGAAGTGTACTTACTATAACGAGAAGTTTAAAAACTCCAATATGACATCGGAACTCATTTACAAATACCTTTCTAATGAAGCCTCAGAACGAGAAGTTCAGACTCTCTTTGACTGGATTGATGCCTCAGAAGAAAACAAGAAGTATTTTATTCAAGTAAAGAAAACCTGGGCTTTAGCAGCTCTTTCCGAAACTGTTTCCAACGATTCAGCAGCTGTTATTTCTATTCAGCCAAAAAGGAAAGCGATTCAGTACTTCAAATATGCCGCTGTATTTTTGGTTTTATTCGGATTAGGGAAACTGGCCTTCAATTTTAGCCAACCATCGAAAACCGCTTCAAAAGAAATTGTTTTAGAATGGGCAGATGGCCGTACAGAGATAATGGCAAAGGACAAACCAACTGTTTTAGTACTTGATGGTAATAAAAACCTGATTGCAAAAAAATTTCCAAACCACATTATTTATTTCGGAAAAGTCGAAGACCAAAAAGTAGTCTATAATACACTTAAAGTTCCATATGGAAAAAGATTCAGACTTACCCTTTCCGACGGAACGGTTGTCAGTTTAAATTCAGGAACAAGCTTACGTTATCCCGAGCAATTTGGTACAAACGGAAAAAGAAATGTGTACTTAACCGGTGAAGCTTTTTTTGAAGTTGCCAAAGACAAAGAACATCCGTTTATTGTAAACGCCAACCAAGTGGATATTGAAGTTCTCGGAACCAAATTCAACATAAGTGCTTATCCTGAAACTCCAACAGTAAATAGTACATTGGTTGAAGGAAGCATTCAGATGTATGAAACAGAAAATAAACAAAATCTGGTTCTGCTAAAGCCTAATCAAATGGCAACGTGGCAAAACAACACCAAAAAAATAACAACAAAAGCAATTGACCCTGCCTTTTACACCGCCTGGACAAAAGGAGAGCTTGCTTTTAAAGATACCCCATTCTCTACAATTGCTAAAATAATTCAGCGTACCTACGATGTCGAAATTATCAATGAAAATTCTGATTTGGCCAAACAGAATTTCACCGGTACGATTAAAATTAGCGAATCCAGTGTCGAAAACATTTTAGAGCTTCTAAAACGTGACACTCCTTTTAATTATTCTATTAAACAAAATACGATTACCATTACCAATCTTCGATAACGAAACAAATATGACTTTTACGATACCCAATTTAAGGAAAATTTTATTTTTCCTCGCCCTTATCATATCCTGTTTTAAAGGTTTTTCCCAGAAAAAACTCATAACATTACAGCTAAAAAACAAACCTATCAGTTTGATTATTAAATCAATCGAAGAGCAAAGTGATTTTAGGATTATTTATAATGCCCGAAAAATTGATACGGATCAACTGGCTGACATTACAGTACAAAATGCCACTTTAGAAACGACTTTAACGCAGTTATTTTCCGGAAAAAACATTTCGTTTTACATCCAAAATAAGCAGGTTTTATTGACGAGTGCCGCTCCTCCTGTTAATTCTTCGGAAAGAAATGCACCAGAAACAGAAAGATTCATAAGTGGAACCGTTTATAATTCCAAAGACAAGCAACCTCTTCCGGGTGCAACAATCCGTATAAAAGGCACCGGCATGGGCGCTATCACCGATTTTAACGGAAAATTTGTTTATGAATTAAAAGGAAACAATATCAATGATAAGGTGCTTGAAGCTGGTTTTTTAGGAATGGAAACCCAATCGCAAAAAGTCGAAGACAAAAAACAGTTTGTTTTTTATCTTCAGGAAACTACCGATGAATTAAATCCGGTCGTAATCACTTCATCTTACGGAACTACTAAACTAAAAGAAGAAATTGTTGGAAGTATTTCTACTTTAAATGCTAAAGATATAGCAGTAGAACAAGCTTCTGAGAGTTTCGATAAAATGATTACAGGTCAGGTTGCCGGTGTATTGGTCGAAAACACTTCCGGTGTTGGAGGCCCGGTCAAAATTAACATTCGCGGACAGGGAACCTTATCTTCTTTAACCGGAGCAATAACCGGAACTTCTTCACAGCCCTTAATTATTGTCGATGGTGTTGTGATGAGTGAAGAATTTGCGATTGACAGTAATGATTTTGATGGAAGCGGTGATACTGTTGAACGTTTAGCCAATCCGTTAATGAAAATTGCTCCTGAAAATATCGAAACGATTTCGGTCTTAAAAGATGCCGCCGCTGTAGGTATTTATGGTGCTGACGGGGCAAATGGTGTTATTTTGATTACAACTAAAAAAGGAAAAAAAGGAAAAACACAATTTGGTTTCTCTAATCAGCTTGGAATTTCATCTGCCATCAACCGAATAAAATATCTAAACGGTGAGCAATTTACCGAGCTTAGAAATGAGTTTCAAAAAAATACTACCACAAATTATACTCCTGTTGCTTACAATGGTATCAATACCGATTGGTTTGAGATTTTAAACCGATCCGGAATATACAATAAGTACAATTTTAATGTTTCGGGTTCAACTTCAAAGTTTTCATATCGCACGAACATTAGTTATTTAAAGATCGAAGAACCTCAAAGGGGTAACGATACCAAACAATTAAATGCAGGAATCAATTTAGGCTACAATTCAGGTAAATGGAGTGCTAATCTGATGTTAAACCCTAGTTACGTGCAAATAAACGCTCCCAATATTTTTGCCAGTTTTGCTTACCTGCCTACCCTTGCGGCTTATAATCCGGACGGTTCCTATGCTGATTTAGGGGTAAACGGTATCACCAGAGGAAATCCGCTTGCTGCGATAGAACAAAATAAAAATCAAGCAGAAACATTTGGGCTTTTGGGAAGTTTAAATTTATCTTATGAACTAAGCAAAGCCGTAAAATTTTCTACCCTTTTTGGAATTGATTATACAGATAAAGAGCAGGATCGTTATTTTTCTGCTGCAAACGAAAGTGGTCAGCTTGGAGGGACCTTTACACTTGACGAAGTTTTATATCCGGCATGGGGACGACGTCTTCTAAATCAGCGAAATTCGACCAAATGGAACTGGCAAGGACAAGTTTTATTCAACAAACAATGGAATGAAAATCATGAAATCGATGGTGTTGCAGGTTTTGAATTGTCAGAGGATAAAGCAGATTTTAATTATAAATCAGGTGCAGGATTTGTTAACCCTAATCCAATTAATAAAATTTCAGAGGCCAATAATCAGACTTACAGAAGTGAAATCAGTTACAATTCCAGAGTTTCATTCTTATCTCAGGTCAATTATAACTTCAAAAAACGCTACTACATTCTAGCCAATTTAAGACGTGACGAAAGTTCTGTTTTTGGCGATGATACAAACGTTGCTTTAAACGGAGGTGCAGGATTAAGCTGGATTGCCAGTAACGAAAATTTCTTACAGTCCAATTCATGGATTGATTTCCTGAAGTTTAAAGTGAGTTATGGCTCAACAGGAAACTCAAGAATTGGTTCGTACAGAGCTAAAGGTTTGTACAATATTGGTCAAAACAATTATAACGGTTACAGCGGAGCCACTACCGGTGATGCGCCAAACGGTCACTTGAGCTGGGAAAAAAACACGAAGTTTAATGTTGGATTTGACTTTAATATTTTTAAAAGAGTTGAACTGACTCTTGAATATTACTATGACCATAAAAGTGATTTAATTACAACGAGGGAGATCCCAACAGAGACAGGATATAATTCTGTACAATTAAATGCTTCAGACATGTACAATAAAGGTTTTGAACTTACTACAAGAATTAAATGGATAAAAAGCGAACCTTTTAAATGGACTACCACATTCAATATTGCTACCGTAGACAGTAAAGTAACTTCATTAAAAGGTTTAGGAAGTGATTATGCAGTAGGAAATATTGCATTGGCTCAAAAAGTAGGTTACAGTACAACCACTTTATGGGGCGTAAAATGGGTGGGTGTTGATCCCGCAACAGGACGTGATCTTGTCGAAAAAAGCGGACAAGTATACGATGTTAAAACTTACAATGAAGGTCATACGGTTGCAGACTGGGTACCCATTGGGGACAAACAGGCGGATGCCTACGGTGGTTTTTACAACAATTTTACCTTTTATAATAATCTGTCTTTATCTGTTAGGGGAGATTTTCAACTTGGAGGCGATGTTTTCATTTCTGATGTGTATATCGATAAATATTCTAATACTTTTAATCGAAATCTGTCTGTAAACGCTGTAGATCACTGGAGAAATCCGGGTGATATTGTTTCGCAGCCTGCCGTGACTACTGCTCCTGTCATTCCAAACTTAAGCAAATATGTTTATGATGGAACTTATGTGAGAATCAGCAATATCAATCTAAGTTACAAAGTACCGCTAAAAAATAGTTTTCTGGATACGCTTTCTGTTTTTGCAGATGCTTCTAATGTAGCGTATTGGTACAAAGCAAAAAGTCCGAAAGGAATGAACGGAATACGAGAGTACAGTTTTATCTATCCACAGGCAAGAACAATCTCTCTTGGAGTTAACGCAAAATTTTAATGATATGAACTATTCAAAATACATCACATTATTCTTTCTGATCTTCTCCTTACAAAGTTGCAGTGACTTTTTGGAACAAGAGCCCGGAACAAAAACTTCTATTGATGAGCTTTTGCAAAACAAACAAGGAGTACTAACAGCATTAACAGGACTTTATACTGAACTTGAAGCCAATGTTAGAGGCGAACGTTTTGCTATTTATGCTGATTTGCAGGGAGGAAATATAAAATTTACACCAACAGCTTCCGGTACTAATAAAGGACAAATCGTACCGGCCGGAAATCTTGCACAGCTATATTCTTTTGATGATTTGGCACAGACCAGTAATTTCCAAAGCTTTTATGACGGAAGTTACGATATAATCAATCAGGCCAACTTGATTTTAGAATATACTCCTGCTCTAAAAGATGCTACCGAAGAAGAAAAAAAACAAATTATGGCCGAGGCTATGACCATAAGAGCTTATGCCCATTTTCTGGTAGCAATTGTTTACAGTCAGGATTACAAATTTACTGCTGACGCTTCGCATTTGGGAATCGTTTACAACACCAAATCAATCAAAAGGGGAATACAATACCCTGCCAGAGAAACTGCTGCAACGACATACGATTTAATCATAGCTGATCTAAAGGAGGCAATCCCCAATTATTCGAATTTGGTTCTTAAAGGTCCTGAATACTCTTATTTTAGTCGTTACAGTGCAAAAGCCTTATTGGCCCGAGTTTATCTGCAGAAAAATGATTGGACAAATGCCTACGAAACCGCAAATGATGTCATTACAAATTCGGGAGTAAAATTAGTTCCAAAAGAAAACTACCTTACGGAATGGGCAAAAACCGATCTTCCTGTATCTGAAATTTTATTAGAGTTTTCGATTCCAAAAGATTCTGAAGGTACTGTCGGAGCCTCTATGGCAAGTTATTTCGGATATACTTCAGCAACTAATTTCGGTAAATATGTGGCTTCAAATGATATTGCTAACCTTTATGAAAACAGCGATTTAAGAAAACAATTATTCTTAACACAACCTCTTTCAACTTTAGTAAACGGCGTACTTAGTCCGGTGAATTACAACTTCACTAAAAAATTCCAAAATAATGCCGGTTATGTAGCTTTCAGACTTAGTGAAATGTACCTCATTCGTGCAGAAGCAGCTTTAGAAACCAGCAAATCGGATATTGCTATGGCTGATATCAATACGATAAGAGCTCGTGCAAATACTACTTTATTAACCAGCACAGTCAATCTGAAAGAGAATATCCTGTTAGAAAGAAGAAAAGAGCTTTGTTTTGAAGGACATTTATTTTTCGACCTTATACGCAATCACAAAAATATTTCCAGAAATGACGGCTGTATTTCAACCAGCTGTGGTATGACCTACCCTTCTTCAAAGTTTGTATTACCGATTCCGACATTCAACACTAATGCTAACCCTAATTTAAAACAAAATGAATCGTATTAAGATATTAAGCGTATTGTGTATAGCAGTATTATTTGCTTCCTGCTCAAAAGACGACTATAAATTAGGCGCTGAAATTGATCCGTTTATCAGATTCAACTTTCTGGTAAAAAGTGATAATACCCCTGTCGAATATCCAATTGCTAACGGAAGTTTGATTCCTCAGTCTACCTATACCAATACTTCGATAAAAACACTGAAAATACCAGTTGCTTTAACGACGCGCCATTTAAATAATACCGTAACTGCAAATTTTAGTGCTGTATCTTCCACCGGTAACAACGAAAACTTTACCGTAAACCCAGTGAATCAATTAACTTTTCAAGGTGCTAAACTGACCGATACGATTAGAGTTTCTTTTGTTAAAAGATGGGCCGCAAACCAAAGCATTACCTTAAAACTAGAAACCGTATCAGATCCTGAAATTCATATCGGAAATCTAAATTCGACTTACCCCAATGATACTTTTAAGATTGATTTGGCTCCCATTACGACCAATTATACTTTTCCGGTAAATCAATACATCATTAAAGGTGTCATTGGAGAGACTGTCGATTTTAAAGTAAATTTTCCAAATGGTTTTTTCCCTGAAGAAATTGAAAAAGTATCCTTTTTTAAGTTTCAAAATGGTTTCGAATACCAATTGACTCATGATGATTATGGCGATAACAGAAGCTCAATCAATTATCATTTGACACTATTAGAAGACCTACAGAATGATGATGTTCGATATGAATCGAAAATTACCCTGGTAAACACCCCTAACTACAATGCTACGGGAGCCCTTAACCTGACGATTGTAAAACCAACAAAATCGCCCCGAGACCTTCAGACCAATCCGGCATCAAAATTTTCAGATCCAACAAATGCTTTTTATCTTACCTATGGCGAACATTGGTTCAACAACAACGGTACTTGCAGCTGGCAGGCTTTTAATGCACTAACTTTTCCCGTTGTCGTAACAAAAGATAATGAAAATGCGATTCTTTACAGCGACAAAGGAACTGCAAATCCAAATGATGACGTGTATCATGATGCCTTCAAAATCGGATTTAATGTGGCCAGCGGAACCAATACGGTAAACTCTTTTGGATTAAAAAGATGGTTTTCGAACGAAAATAACACTGCCGCAGTTTCTCCCGGATTTAATATTACTTCTGCTTTGGAATTTTTTCCGGCAAACGGAAACAGTAAAACCAACGGAACAGTTCTGGTAATTCCGCAAGAAATTGTTATCGGGTCTGCCGTTACGGGTTCAAACAAACCCAATATACATGTTATTGCCATTTCCGGTGAAGGAACTTACAAAGAAATCAGCAACGGATTGTATGAAATTTCATTTGAACTAAAGCTTACAAACGACAAACTGTTTGGAGGAACCGTTTCGACGCAATACCGAATGTATAACAACAGAGTATATCCAAAACCAGCGGCTTTAAGCATCCCCTGCCCTAAAGAAGTTACTTTGTAATTGTGAATTATGAATGGTTAATGCCCTTGAGCTTTGTCAAAGCTTTTAGTATCCAAAAAGAGTTTCAAATTTCAGGTTCTACAGCAACTTTGAACCTGAAACCTGAAACTTGGAACCTGAAACTTGGAACCTGAAACTGAAACAAAATAAAACAAAACAAAAAACAAAAGAATTGAAAAAACTACTCTTCCCGCTCCTGTTCCTACTGAGTCTGACGGCTTATAAAACAGCTGAAGATCCTGATTATATAGACATTCAGGAATTACGAAAACTATATTCCAGCGGAAATCCTTCTTCCTGGCCTGCAGCGGAATTGGATAAAAGTATCGACAAAACCACCTTTCAGGATATTGGAGTTCTTTCTGCAGTTCCGTATCCTGAGTACAATCCGTACTCCAAAGAAAAAGAAAGTCTGGGTAAGATATTGTTTTTTGATCCCAGATTGTCAACGAGTGGACAAATTGCGTGCGCTTCCTGCCATAATCCTGAATTAGGCTGGACAGACAATTTGACACGTTCCTTTGGTCACGATCGCCAAACAGGAAAACGCAACTCCATGACGATTTTAAACTCGGCGTATGCCAAAACTTTATTCTGGGACGGACGCGCTTCCAGTTTGGAAGATCAGGCGCAGTTCCCGATTGCTGACCCTCTCGAAATGAACGAAAAACTGACCATAGCCGTTGATAAAATTGCTAAAATTAAAGGCTATAATGAACTTTTCACCGCCGCATTTGGCGATAAAAAGGTATCACTTCAACGTATTCAGTATGCCATTGCAACGTTCGAACGATCGATCAACAGCCCTAAAAGCAAATTTGATCAGTTTGTAAGTGGAAAATCAGATGCCTATACCGATTCTCAGGTAAAAGGACTGCATTTGTTCCGAACCAAAGCGCAATGTATCAATTGTCATAATACATCTTATTTTAGCGACAATCAGTTTCATAATGACGGACAGACTTTATTTGGAACTAAAAATGAAGATTTTGGACGTTATAATGTGACCAAAGATGTAAAAGACATCGGTAAATTCAGAACGCCAACGCTTCGTGAAGTGGTCAATACTAAACCCTGGATGCATCATGGACATTTTCCTTCTTTATTGGATGTTGTAGAATTATACAATTTAGGAAACCCCTCGCCTGTTCAGAAAAAATATTTAGGAACAGCCCGCGATTCATTGATTCCCAAATCGGACCCGTTACTAAAAAAATTAAATCTCAATAAAGAAGAAATTACAGATCTCCTGGCTTTTATCGAAACCCTAAGCACTCCAACAAGAAGACCTATAATTCCAACATTACCCAAATAAAAAAATGGTTTGCTAAATTGCCCCCAAGATTTTCAAACCTGTAAAGCCTGTTTTCTTTATGAAAATGGGCTTTTTTTAATCTAATACAATGATTAAATTGTACTAATAAGCAACTTTCTCCGTGATAACTCGTATTTTGAATACCTATAAATTTAAATATTTATCTTAAAAAAAATGGTACATATAAATTTATATCGTAATATTGCAATATTATATTTTACTCATATGGGAGCCTCTAAAACGGAACATTTTACCGACAAACAAAATCAGATCGCCACTATAGCCAAAGCACTGGGACATCCGGCCAGAATTGCTATAATTGAATATCTGTTAAAAGTAAACGAATGTATTTGCGGAGATATCGTAAATGAGTTACCTCTGGCACAGCCTACCGTTTCACAACACCTGAAAGAGCTAAAAAATGCAGGACTTATCAAGGGAAACATTGAAGGAAACGCCATCTGTTACTGCATCAACGAAGAAACTTTTGATGTTCTAAAGACCTATTTTTCTGGTATTATTACCGTTACAAAAAATCAAAAGTGCTGTTAAAGGCTTTTTTTAAATCACTATATCGCAATATTGCATTATAACTATAGAAAAAATAAAAATGAAACTATCAGACATTAAAAAAATACTCCCTACTCTCGAAAACGTAGCATTTCAATTGGAAAACGGAACTTTTGTTCCTGAACACTTTCACGTTACCGAAGTGGGAATGATCACTAAAGATTTTATGGATTGCGGAGGCGTAATCCGTCACGAAAAAAGTATCAACTTTCAGCTTTGGAATGCAGACGATTATGAACATCGACTAAAACCCGGCAAACTTTTACACATCATTAAACTCTCAGAAGAAAAACTAAATATTGAAGACCTGGATATCGAAGTTGAATATCAAAATGAAACTATCGGAAGGTATGATTTAGAGTTTAATGGCAATCATTTTGTATTGAAAAGTAAAGTTACAGCCTGTCTGGCACAAGATGCCTGTGGAATTCCGTCACCATCCGGCTTTATCGAATTAAATAAGGACAAAACAAACTCCTGTTCTCCAAACTCGGGCTGCTGCTAAACTATGAGCATTTTCTTTCTTAAATATAGAAAACCAATTATAATCACTACAGCTGTTATTGTACTGCAACTGATTTATGGCTTTGAGCCCAAATTTTGCATCATCAATATCATTTGGTTACTCGTTTAAAACTATGACAAAAAATATTCTGGTGCTCTGTACAGGAAATAGCTGCCGAAGCCAGATCGCCGAAGGTTATTTACGCCACTTCCTGGGCAACAAAGCCCACGTTTACAGCGCCGGTATTGAAACGCACGGGGTAAATCCAAGAGCCATTGCGACTATGAAAGAAGATGGAATCGATATTTCCGGACACACTTCTAATCACATTGACGAGTATCAAAACATTGTTTTCGATGTTGTACTTACGGTCTGTGATCATGCTAAAGAGCAATGCCCTTTCTTTCCTTCAAACGCATTAAAGTTACATCACAATTTTCCGGACCCGGCTAAGGCAGCAGGATCTGAAGAAGAGATTATACAGGAATTCTGTACCGTGAGACAAATGATCAAAGCATATTGCAGTGCATTCGCAAAAACAATCAACACAGATTATTAAATACAAATCTATGTGTTTAAAAAAATACCACTACCCTACTTTTCATCAAAATTTGTTATTCCTCTATTGAAGTATAAAATGATGCGACGATAAGAATGCAGCGATCCTTTTTTAAATTTGTTTGAAACGAAAAGAAGCTTCTGCCTCTTTGTAAATCTACCGCATCATGAAATTAAAACACCTTCAGATTCAAACCAACAATATTCAGGAAACAGCAACATTCTACCAAGACGTACTTCATCTTTCAATTCTGGAAAAAAAATCCAATTCGGTTACGATTCAGGTAGGTGAATCGGTTTTACAGTTTATCGAAAATCTTCAATTCAACTCTATCTATCATTTTGCTTTTAATATTCCTCAAAACAAGCTGCAAGAGGCTATTCAGTGGGTCACAAACAAAGTGGATTTAATTGTTATTGAAGATGCTACTGTTATCGCCAATTTTGAGAACTGGAATGCCAATGCTGTATACTTTTATGACAACAATGGTAATATACTGGAATTCATCGTCCGATATGACCTCAACAATGCTCAAACGGAACCCTTTAGTTCTCTATCCATACTCAACATCAGTGAAATCGGAATTGTCAATGAGAATCCTTTGGTCCTCGCTAACCAACTCATAACCCAGCACGGTTTAGAGTTCTTTAGCAAAAACGACAATAGCGAGCTCTTCGCTGCCGTTGGAGATGATGAAGGCTTGCTGATTATGGTACGCCCCAATCGAAACTGGTATCCTACTCAAATACCTTCTACAAGCAATACAACCGAAATTTACATAGAAAATAAGGGAACTCAGATTGAATTGAAGTTTTAAAGAATTAATTTAAATTCCGATTTATAACTTCTAAATCAAAAAGTTTCTTTCAGTATAGTACTGACTACAATAAGAAAAACCTTCTCAAAACAAATTTTGGGAAGGTTTTCTTGCTTTTCAATGTTTAAAAAAAATACGGCCTGAGAAATTAAATTTATTGGCTGTAGTTTTATTGTATTGCCAAATATTACGCGTTTAGCTCCTTTATTACATGAGAATACCAGTTATTTAATTAGTGAGTTGTCAATTATTTTATCTGTATAATTTTTATCAAAATTTAATGGAATGTGGAAAGACGTAAAAAACTTACAAAACAGAATATTAGATTTGGTGTCAGAATACAAAAACCAAAAGACTAAACCAGAATGACTTATGAAAAAGAACAGATTAATTTTATTCTTGCTGTTATTTGCCAGTATGGGTACAAAAGCCCAGACTTTCAGCGACGACAACTTCATATACACACTTACCCCTAAGAAACCGGTGCGGGCAGCAAACTTAAATTCGCTCACCAAAGACGAGATGAGTCAAAACGTGACCTATTTTGATGGGCTGGGGCGTCCGATACAAACCATTGCCATTGGTCAGGGAGCAGCAGGACAAGATATTATAACCCCTATGGAATATGACGGCTTTGGCCGACAAGCCATAGAATACCTGCCCTATCCGGCTGCCAATGGAAGCAGCAGTTATCCCAGAATTGACACTAATACGGCCATAGCTGCCGCAAAAGGCATTTATAGCGCTGCAAAATACGACAATACTGCAAATCCTTTCTCTCAGAAGGCATTTGAACCATCACCGTTGAATCGCGTTGTAAAACAAGCTGCCCCGGGAGCTTCGTGGGAAATGGGCAAAGGCCATGAAATTAAAATCGATTACCAGGCTAATACCGCTGCTGATACCGTAAAACTGTATAAAGCCAATACCACTTGGGACGCAGATTTAGGGTTGTACGA
>NZ_CAGKLC010000014.1 GCF_903469665.1 Flavobacterium sp. UGB4466
AATTTGAATTAATACTATTTAATTAATGACATTCTAACTACTTGTTTTTACATGTACCTGCGCTGGATGGTACGCCAGGATACCAAAGGTGTTGACTTAGGTATTTGGAAAACCATTTCACCTTCATTATTGTCGTGTCCGCTCGATGTACATTCCGGTAATGTAGCCCGTAAATTAGGGATACTAACCCGAAAACAAAATGATGGAAAGGCCTTAACAGAACTCGATCTTAAACTCCGAAAAATGGACCCTCAAGATCCGGTAAAATATGACTTTGCTCTTTTCGGATTGGGCGTTTTTGAGGGATTTTAATCCCCAGGGAGTGACCTTTCATTAGTTTTATTGCGTTTTTTTTCGTAATTTCACTCTATAAAGCAATATTTATGGAGCATTTTATAGGTTATATAAAACACTACGCCATCCCATTATTTGTATTTACAAGTTTAGCTTTAGCACTTGCATTAATACTCAAAAGAATTCATTATCAATACACTCTTCCTTACCGGCATCACATTGTACGAAAGTCCGAAATTTTCCTTACAGAAATCACACTCTCAAAACCGGAGGAAAGCATTCTGAAATACAAAATTGCCAAATTCAGATCTGAAATTCCCATCCATAAAACCTGGTGTAAAGAAATGCTTATCGACGATATGATTCGGATGAAAAGCAATTTAAAAGGTAAAACCGCCAAAAACATTCTTATTATATACAAACAACTGGGTTTAAACCATTATTCAGCAAGTTTACTTCGGGATTTTAGAAAATATAAAAAATGTGATGGCATTTATCATTTTCAAGCCTTGGGATATAAACCCGGAATTGCTCTAATCAAAAAATATTTGTTTCATCCCAATAAAATTATCCGGTCAAACGCCAATATTGCTTACCTGATTTTAACCAAAGGAGACTGGCAGGCCGTTAATAAAATTCCGGTAAAAGTATCCATCAGTACCACCATAAAAATAATGGATGTATTGCATTCGCAAAACATACCAATTCCACCTGATATCGAACTTTGGATAGAATCTGATAATCCTACTACTCTGAAATTAGCCGTAATGACTATGGTTTTTTACAATTACAGAAACAGATCACAGGATATTATCAAATTGCTCAAACACGAAAATAAAAACCTTAGAACCGATGTGATTATTGCCATTCGCGACTTGTACCTGTATGAGGCCGAAGAGGATTTATTACTGCAATTTAAGCAAGAGAGTATCGAACTTCAATTGGAAATTCTGAATGCCCTTGCCATTGTAGGCTCAGAAAAAACAATCTCATTTTTAAACCATCAAATTCCGAGAGAAGAAATCAAAGATCTTAAATTAAAAATGGTAGCTGCTTTAAACGGTCTCGATTCTGTATGTATAGATGTATTGGGAAGACAGGATTCCGATACGCAAAAAATGATTAATCACATTAGAGAATTACAACTATGATAACTGATTTTCTACATTATATTATTCACTGTTACAATCTCTTTGTGATCCATTTTTCAATCGGGTATATTCTGTTCTACATCTTCCTGTCTGTCCTTTCTTACTGGGCGATCGTAAAACATTTAAAATATCAAAAATACCTGGAAGAAGAGGTTTTAATTCGTTCGAACCATATACTGGGCGTTTCCATTGTGGCTCCCGCTTTTAATGAGGGGGTAAATATCGTTTACAATGTTAAATCCCTACTCTCTCTTACCTATCCGAAATACGAAATCATTATTGTCAATGATGGAAGTTCTGACGATACACTGGAAAAACTAATTGTCGAATTTGATCTGGTTAAAATTGACTTTTATTATCAGGAGAAAATAGCTACGCAGCCCGTTCGGGGGCATTATAAATCAAAGAATCCTGTTTATTCGAAATTACTGATTGTCGACAAAATAAACGGAAAAAGCAAAGCTGATGCCGCAAATGCCGGGATAAACTCGTCGCAATATCCCCTTTTTTTATGCACTGATGTAGATTGTATTTTAAAAAGAGATACTATTTTGAAACTGGCCAAACCCTTTATGGAAAATGAAACTCGTGTCATTGCTTGTGGAGCCGGAATCAGGATTTCAAACTCCTGCGATATCAAGGAAGGCTTTTTGTTTAAAGTTCATTATCCTAAAGAATGGTATCCGCGTTTTCAGGAATTAGAATACGTACGCTCTTTTTTATTTGGAAGAATGGCATGGAGTCAGCTAAACGGTCTGCTTTTGGTTTCCGGAGGTCTCGGTATGTTTGATAAAGACATTGTGATTAAAGCGGGTGGATACTGGCATCAGTCCTTAGGTGAAGATATGGAACTGGTGACGCGCATGCGAAAATACATGCACGATACTAAAGAAAAATACTTAATCAAATACATTCCCGAATCACTCTGTTGGACAGAAGTTCCCAGTACGCGAAAAATATTCTTAAGACAACGTATTCGATGGGCTCGTGGACTGGTTCAAACCTTGTATTTACATCGAAAAATGTTTTTAAATCCAAAATACGGACGAACAGCCTTTCTGGTATTACCTTTCTTTTTCAGTTTTGAGTTTTTAGTTCCTATTATAGAATTTTTTGGTATACTGACTCTAATTTTCAGTTTTATATTTGGAATGATCGACTACCAGTATTTACTGATTATAAGCTTATTAGTCTATCTATTCTATCTCTCCATAACCATAATATCCATATTGATAGATGAAATACTATATAAAAGTTATGCCAATTATAAAGAATTAATGGTTCTTATCGGGATGGCCGCACTTGAGCCGTTTGTGTACCATCCGATAACGATTTACGCCTCACTGAAAGGCTATTGGTTCTTCTTTCGAAGAAAAGAACAAAACTGGGGTGTAATGGTCCGTAAAGGATATGAAAGTCCAACTAAAAAATAAGCTGATCATGAAACATAACAGAACTATAGCTCTAATAAGACTGCTTTTTTGTTTATTTCTATTGACTTGCCAAACTACAAAAGGTCAAAGAAAAATAGACACTGACAGCCTTTTGACTGTTGTGCTTCATGACATGAAAAATGCCCGTCCGGACTACAAAGCAAATATTCAGAGAGCTCAGTTAGGAAAAAAACTGGCTCCGGACTACCTGGATTTCTATTTGGTATTGGGGCGAAATTATGACCTGACAAAAGCAAAAGACAGTGCCCGATTTTACTATAACTATGTCATTGATAAAAACCCGGCCTATGAGGATGCCTATCTCTATCTGATCAACATGAATTTAGAGGCGAAAAATTACGATGAAGCTCTGGTCTTAACCAATAAAGCAATTGACCAGTTTCCCGACAACAAAACCTTCAGGCTAAAAAGAATTGCAATTTATTCTCTGCAGAATGACACTAAAAATGAAGAAAAAAATCTCAAATCGATAAGAACAAAATACCCCAATGATGCCGACATCGAACAGCGTCTTTTTGCCTTGTACTCCAGAACTAATATGGATCGGGCGGGTGTTTATTACAACTTCACCACAATTGATCGCGACGGTGTTGGCCCGTGGCATCTGGCAAGTGCCGATTATACGCATCAACGTACCTGGGGAAGTTTAATTGGAAGAGTTAGCCATGCTGAAAGACGATCTTCCAGTCAGGTCATGGCCAGCGGACTTCAATTTGAAGTCGAATCTTACCTCTCGGGAAAGAAGAACAACTATTCCTATATTGATGTCGCCTACAGCAGTGACATCGCTTTTCCTGAATGGAGATTAGGGTATTCCTATTTCTACAATTTCGCCAAAGGCTGGGAGGCAGATTTAGGCTTCCGCTACATCGAAATGCAGGACAACAGCAATTTAAAAACTTTAAATGTAGGATTAGGAAAATACTTCGGGGCATACTGGGTCAATTTAAGATCTTACATTCAAAAAGACGCACCGTCCTTTACCCTTACCTCCCGCTACTATTACGGAACTAAGTTTGATTATCTTACCCTAATTGCAGGTTATGGAACTTCACCGGACGATCAGACCAGAGCAGCGGAATATGAAAACAGAGCTTCTTTAAGTTCGTACAGACTGAGTGCCGGCTTTTATAAATTAATCAGAACCCATTATATTTTTGGAATATTAATCACCAACAACCAACAGGAATACACCCCTAAAAAGTTTCAAAACGAACTTGATTTTGCTTTTTTACTGCAATATAAATTTTAAATCGTATGAAAAAAAAGCGTCTTCAATATTTGCAAATATTTATTCTCACCCTGCTTAGTTTTAAGATGATGGCACAATCTGAAATTACAATATCCGATAAAACCAAAATTATTGCTACCGCTGAAAGTACTCAGGCTGCGGCAGGAATACTAAAATTATATCTGGAGAAATCCGTGTCGAAACCATTTGAAATTACTACAAAAAGTCAAAAAGAGAGTGATGCTTCCGAAATCATACTGGAAATTTCCAATGATAAAAAACTCAAAGCAAATGAATTCAATGTCAAAAGCGATTCAAAATCAATTTATATAACGGCTCCAAATCAGAAATACCTGCGCTATGCCGTTTATACTTTACTCGAAATCTGGGAATTTAGGAAATTTACCGCAACAGAAACTTATATACCAAAAGTAACTCAGTTTACTTTTGCAAAAAACACAAGTAAAATCTATCAGCCCTCTTTTGATTACAGAGCTTTGTTTTTCCCTGATTGTTATGACGAAGATTTCAGGGACTGGCACAAACTCGACTGGCACATTGACGATTTTGGTCTTTGGGGACATTCTTTTAGCATGCTTGTTCCGCCAAAAGAATATTTTAAAACTAATCCTAAACTTTTTGCTTTGTACGAAGGAGAACGAAATACAGAATCTTTGTGCATGACCAATGACACTGTTGTGAATCTGGTAGAGGAAAAAATGACTGAAATTATCGCAAAAACACCCCATGCGCAATTCTATTCTGTCAGCCAGAATGATGATGTCGTGTATTGCGAATGTACGCAATGCAAAGCCATGAACACTAAATATGGTGGTCCGCAAGGTTCGTTTTATTATTTTCTGAATAAAATCGCCGCTCACTTTCCTAAAACCAAAATTACAACCCTAGCCTATCTTCATACCTTCAAACCTCCTGTAAATCTGAAAATAGCTCCAAACATTTATACGATCTTATGCCCTATTGAACTGGATCGCGGCAAACCCATTACCAATCAGAACAATCCATCATTTGTCAAAAACCTTGAGAACTGGAGCACAACTTTACCACAACTATTTTTATGGGATTACACCGTTCAATTCTCTAATTTCATGTCTCCCTTTCCTAACTTTGAATCTTTTCAAAACAACTATAAACTCTTTCAAAAAAACAAAGTAAAGGGATTATTTGTACAGGGATATGCTGATGTTCCGGGAGATCTTTCGGAATTGCGACAATATCTCCTGGCAAAATTAATGTGGAATACTGATATTGACATTAAAGCTGTTACTGCTGATTTCCTCAGAGGTTTTTATGGAAAAGCAGCGCCCTATGTCGCAAAATATCTTGACCTCATAGAAGCCAATCAAAGCAAAAGTAAAGCTTATTTAGATATTTATTCTGGTCCTGTACAGACGCGAAATACGTTCTTGACGCCTGAAGCTATGGATCAATACGATCATTTTCTGGAACAGGCCAATAATACCGTCGAAAATGATTCCATTTTAAGCTCACGCGTTCATAAATTACGACTGGCTTTAGAATTTGTATATTTTGAGCAGGCCAAATTTTATGGAAAAAACCAACACGGAATGTTTGTTGTAAATAACCAAGGCAAAAAAGAAGTAAAACCGGGTTTAACTGAAAGAGTTCTAAAATTCTCAAAATCCTGCAATCAGTTTGGAGTTTATGAATTGAGCGAAGACGGAATTTCTCCTGATAATTATTATAAAGAATGGATTGAAATTGGCAAAAACACCACTACTCATTTAGGCGAGGACCTGAAAGTTACCTTTATAATACCTCCATCTGATGAGTTTAAAGGCAAAGGAAGGTATGGTTTGGTTGATGGAAACAGAGGGTACAAAAACTTTAATATCAACTGGATTGGATGGTATGATGCGAATCCGGAAATTGAAATCGAAACCAAAAATCTTGATTTCAACATCGTAAAATTAAATTTCCTAAACGATCAGAGACATTGGATTTTTACACCAAAAAAAATAAAAATCTATGGTTTTAAGAATCAGAAATGGGAACTTATTAAAGAGCAAATTTGCAACAATTTAACAGAAGACTACGAAATTACAACACAATCATGGGAAGTCGAAAATCAAAGATTCAGTAGTTTTACCAAGATCAAAATCGTAGTAGAAAACCAGAAGGAATTGCCCGTCTGGAGAAAGCGAAAAAACAAAAAAGCAATGATAATGCTGGACGAAATAGAGTTGTATAAAAAATAATAGTCGAAATGGATACTACCGATAAAAAAATTATGATCATCGATAATGATGATATGACTGTTGAGATTTTAAAATTCATTCTAAAAAAAGAAGGCTTCAAAGTAAGTATCGCAAAAGATGGTATCAATGCCATGGAGCGGCTTCCTGTTATTATGCCGGATTTGGTGATTACCACGATTACCGTACCTCTTAAATCCGGTCTGGAAATTATCAATGAAATCAAGCAAAATTACAATGATATCCGTGTTATTGCACTTTCTTCACTGGGAGAAGAAGAAAACACTGTTGAAGAAGCTTTTGAATTGGGTGTAGACGATTTTATTGCTAAACCCTTTAATCCAAATGAACTTTTACTGCGAATAAAACGATTTTTATAGCTTTTTAAACTGCATTTTTAAGAAATTCGAAGCCCACAAACTGTCGTAATTTCTAAGAAACAACGATTTTCAGCTATTTATAGCTATATTTGCACAAAATTTAATGCAAATGAGCACTTTCGAAAAATTCAATCTCCCAAAATCAGTACAAAAAGCCATCGACGAACTAGGTTTTGTTACTCCTACCCCAATTCAGGAAAAATCTTTTTCAGTGATTATGTCTGGCCGTGACATGATGGGAATTGCACAAACCGGTACCGGTAAAACATTTGCTTACTTATTACCCCTTCTAAAATTATACAAATTCACCAATACCAATACGCCTAAAATTGTAATTCTGGTTCCAACCCGTGAATTAGTCGTTCAGGTAGTAGAAGAAGTAGAGAAACTAACCAAATACATGTCGGTTAAAACACTGGGGATTTTTGGTGGAGTAAACATCAATACACAGAAAAAAGCAGTGTATGAAGGTGTAGACATTTTAGTTGGAACACCTGGTAGAACAATGGATTTAGCATTGGATGCCGTAGTACGTTTTGATGAAACTCAGAAATTAGTTATTGATGAGTTTGATGAAATGCTAAATTTAGGTTTCCGTACGCAATTGACTGCTCTTTTGGCGATGATGAAAACCAAACGTCAAAACATTCTATTCTCAGCAACCATGACCGATGAAGTTGATGCTGTACTGAATGACTTTTTTGACTTTCCGGAAGAGGTAACACTTGCCGCTTCGGGAACACCTTTGGAAAAAATTACACAGATTACTTATAATGTTCCGAATTTCAATACCAAAGTAAATTTGCTAAAACATTTACTGGAAACCAATGAAAGCATGGAACGTGTTTTGGTTTTTGTGAACAATAAAAAGATTTCGGATATGCTTCATACCCGAATCGAAGAGGATTTTGAAGGTCAGTTTGGAGTAATACACTCTAATAAATCTCAAAATTACCGTTTGAGTACTATGGCAGAATTTCAGGAAGGTAATCTTCGCGGATTAATCACCACCGATATTATGGCCAGAGGTTTAGACATTTCGAACATCTCCCACGTTATTAACTTTGAACTTCCTGAATTCCCTGAACTGTACATGCACAGAATTGGTCGTACAGGACGTGCAGATGCTACCGGGACTGCTATTAGTTTTATCACGCCACGTGAAGAAGAATTCAAAATTGAAGTCGAAGTATTGATGAATCAGGAACTGGAAATTGCCCATTTCCCTGAAGAAGTTGAAATTTCAACCAAATTAATCGAACCTGAAAAAGACAAGCAGCCTATTAAGTTTTTAATGAAAAAACCAAAACTCGAGGGTGACGGTGCGTTTCACGAAAAATCGAAAAAGAACAAAAAAGTCAATCTTGGAGGTCCGTCGAAAACCAAAAAGAAAACCCACGGATCTGTCAATCGAAACATGCTGAAAACGAGAGATAAGAAAAGAAAGGATAAGGATAAATAGATACTAAGGTTCTGAGGTTCTGAGGTTCTAAGATACTAAGGATTAAACAAAAAGCTTAAAATATTGAATTAAGAATAACTTAGTTCTCTATTTTGAGCTTTTTTATTGTTCGAAACTCATAGTCTTAGCTGCTTAGCACCTTAGAACCTTAGACTCTCAAAAAATTATATCCTCGTAAAAACCAACCCCACCGGAGAGCACAACCCGATTCTCTTGCCTGTATCGGTTAATTTTCCAGTTGTTTTATCTCTTTTAAAAATAATAATATCATTCGTATATTGATGTCCTACTAAAAGAAAATTACCCGTGGGATCAATCGCAAAATCTCTTGGGCCTTTTCCCAGAGTACTCACCTGCTCCACCAATTCAATCCCACCATTTTTCTGAATCTTATAAACGGAAACAGCATTCGCATCGACACGATCTGAAACATACAAAAATGCTCCGTCAGGTGAAATTTTGATGGCTGCCGCTCCGGTTCCTCCTGTAAATCCTTTTGGCAAAATACTGGTCTCGCCAATAACTTTCAGACTTCCGTTTGGGTCAAAACTAAAAGTCGTCAGTGTACCGTCTAATTCCTGAACCAGATACACAAATTTACCGTCTTTACTAAAAGTCAAATGCCTTGGTCCGCTTCCCGGTTTTACATCTGCAGACCCTTTTAGCGTTAAGATTTCGTTTTTAGAATTCGGATTGTATTTATACACAAAAACTTTATCCAGACCTAAGTCATTAGACAAAACAAATTTTTTATCAGGTGAAAAGGCCACCATATGTACGTGTGCTTTCTCCTGACGTGCTGCATTAATTCCTTTTCCTGCATGCTGAACTAACTGCTGTGCTTCAGAAATACTTCCATCGGCATTCTTCTTAAAAACGGCAATATTTCCTCCTGAATAATTCGCGACAAGCACATTTTTATCATCATTAATCAAATGACAAGGATCGGCACCCAACGCATCATTTTTATTTAGAAAAGTTAATTTTCCAGATCCTGCGTCATAACCAAAAGCACTAACAGCACTGTGAGTCCCGTTTTCATTTACGGCATACACAAACTTATTGTCTGCTGAAACCGACAAATAACTTGGGCTTACTACATTTTCTGAGGAACTTTTCAATTTGAAATCACCGGAATCGGCATTAAAATCATAAACATAAATTCCGTTACTCTGACAGGTATTCGTGTAAGTTCCTACCAGTAAATTAAATTTGTTCTGAGCCTGTAAACCTGCGCAGGACAAAGCAGAAAAAAGCAGTATGTATAATCTTTTCATAATCCTTGAATTGTTTTAGATACGCTAAAATAGCGAATAATATCTTCTCTAATCCTATTTTTTTGTTACAAATGGAATCCCAAAAGTTACATTTTTCAAACGATGCAAATCGTTTCTTCAACAAAAAAGGATCTAAATTCATCAAAAAAAATAGCTAACGGCGTTTACTCATAATCTGCTTTATAACTGATAAGGTTTGAGTAAAAATTTGTATTTTTGACCAGTGTCTTCGCGAAAAATAAAACGTAGTGAAGTAAATCGAAGCCCGAATGCATTTTAAACATCCCGAAATTCTATACTTTCTGTTCTTGTTAATTGTTCCAATTCTGGTTCACTTATTTCAATTACGACGTTTTAAAACCTCTTTTTTTACTAATGTCCGTTTCCTAAAAGAAATTTCTGTCCAGACACGCAAGAGTTCGAAAATCAAAAAACGATTGTTATTAGCCACCCGCTTACTGTTGTTGACTTGTATTATTCTGGCTTTTGCCCAGCCTTTTTTTGAGGCTAAAGACAGTAAAAATGCTGCCAATGAAATGTATATCGTTCTCGATAATTCGTTTAGCATGCAGGCGAAAGGAAAAAAAGGAGAACTGCTAAAACGTGCTGTACAGGAACTTCTCGAAAACACGCCTGAAACTTCCTCTTTTTCGCTGTTGACTAACACTGAAAACTATTGGAATACCGACATTAAATCATCAAAAAGTGCACTACAAAACCTAAAATACAGCGCTACACCTTTTGAACTTCCATCGATAATAGCAAAGATCAAAGCGCACAAATCAGCTCATAAAAAAGATATTGTCATTATTACCGATGCGGTAGGTCTTGCCGAAAAGGACATAAAAAACCTTGACACCGAAGAGAAACCTTATTTTATTATTCCGGAAGCGGAACAGAAAAACAATATTGCCATTGACAGTGTTTTTATCAATCAGACTCTGGAGAATTTCTATGAGATAAGCGTTAATCTGTCTGCTTACGGCGAAGATTTCAAACCCGTTTCAATGGCCTTGTACAATCAAAATAAACTGATTGCCAAAACCATTATCCATTTTGATGCAAAGAAAAAGAAAATAGACTTTACCATTCCAAAAGAAGCTTTTCATGGTTATGTTGTTATTGAAGACAATGGATTGACGTACGACAACAAGCTTTATTTCAGTATCCTGAAAACAAAGAAAACAAACATCATCAGTATTGGTGAACCCGAAAAAAGTAATTTCTTATCCCGAATTTATACATCGGCAGAATTCAACTACAACAACTATTCGATCGGCAACCTGGATTACAACAGTTTAGACAAACAAAACACCATTATTCTAAACGAACTGACAGAAGTTCCTCAGGCATTACAAACTACCTTAAAAGCATTTGTCGCTAAAGGTGGTAATTTAGTGGTGATCCCTTCCGAAAAAACATCCCTTTCTAATTTGAATTCTTTCTTGGGTAATTTTGGAAAAATTCAGTTTACCACTCTTGAAAACAAAGCGAAGTTAATCACCAAAATCAATTTTGATCATCCACTATTCTCCGGTGTGTTTGAGAACAAAATCACGAACTTTCAATATCCAAAAACAAACAGTTCTTTTGGTATTTCAAGTCCATACCCAGCCGTTTTATCCTACGAGGACCAAAGCGTATTTGTAACAGCCATTCAAAATCCGGTTTCGGGAATTACTGTCTTTACGGCACCTATTAATGCCACAAATTCAAACTTTCAGCAATCTCCTTTGATTGTCCCTTTATTTTATAAAATGGGGCAGAACAATCAAAAAACCGGGGTTAACGCTTTGATTATAGGCAGTAATCAGCCTTATTTTGTAGATGTATTATTAACAAAAGACGCCATTTTGGAAGTAAAAGGAAATGATGATTCCTTTATTCCCATTCAGCAAATACTAAATAACAAAGTTAAACTCACCTTTAATGATTTCCCTGAAACGGCAGGAAATTATAGTGTTTTTGACCGAAAAGAATGGATCGAAAACCTAAGTTTCAATTACAAAAGAAGCGAAAGTGACCTGAGTCAGGTAAACACCAATGTGGTTTCTGATTTTAAAACAGCGGATACTATTTCAACCATTTTTAACACCTTACAAACGGAACGAACAGACAGCCAAATTTGGAAATGGTTTGTTATCTTTGCACTGTTATTTTTAGCATTAGAAATAGCAATAATAAAATTTGTAAAGTAGTTTTTTTTTTTAGCTTGTTTGTCATTTCGACGTAAGGAGAAATCACACTCGCTGAGAACGCACTGCACGGAATATTGAAATGTGATTTCTCCTTACGTCGAAATGACAAACGAGAATCTGAAAAATAATAAATAAATTTCTCTACATATGAAAATAATCATCAGAAGCGCCAAAATAATCGATTCAGAGAGTCCGTTTCACAACCAGACCGTTGATCTTTTAATTGCAGATGGTTTAATTGAAAAAATAGGAACTTCACTTCCTGAAATTGATAATGCAAAAGAGGTAAAATTTGATCATTTACATCTTTCTCAAGGTTGGTTTGACAGTAGCGTTTCTTTTGGAGAGCCGGGCTACGAAGACAGAGAAACAATCACCAACGGATTGAATGTTGCCGCAAAAAGTGGTTTTACAGCCGTTGCTCTTCAACCCAACTCCTTCCCTATTATTGACAACCAATCACAGGTAAATTTTGTAAAAAATAAGGCAAACGGTTTTGCTACTGAACTTTTGCCAATTGGAGCTTTAACTAAAGCCAGCGAAGGAAAAGATATGGCAGAGCTTTACGATATGAAAAATGCCGGAGCCGTTGCTTTTGGAGACTACAACAAAAGTATCGACAACGCTAATCTTCTAAAAATTGCTTTACAATATGTACAGGATTTTGATGGATTAGTAATTACTTATGCACAAGATCCTAATTTAAAAGGAAACGGTGTTGCAAATGAAGGAATCGTTTCAACAAGATTAGGACTTAAAGGAATCCCTGCTTTGGCAGAAGAACTACAAGTTGCAAGAAACTTATTTCTACTAGAATATACCGGTGGAAAGTTACACATCCCGACCGTCTCTACTGCAAAAACTGTCGCATTGATTCAAGAGGCCAAAGCAAAAGGCTTGAAAGTTACTTGCAGTGTTGCTGTACATCATCTGGTACTAACCGATGAAAAACTGGAAGAATTTGACACCCGTTTTAAAGTAACTCCACCACTACGAAGCGAAACAGACAGAAAAGCTCTTTTAAACGCAGTTTTAGACGGAACTATTGATATGATTACTTCCGATCATAATCCAATTGATATTGAATTCAAAAAAATGGAATTCGACACTGCCAAAAATGGAACAATTGGTCTGGAAAGTGCTTTTGGTGCTTTATTAACAGTTCTGCCTTTAGAAACCATAATTGAAAAATTAACGTTGGGTAAAACGGTTTTCGGAATTGAAAAAAGTATCATAGCGGAAGGCTCAAAAGCGAACTTCACTTTCTTTACTCCGGAAGGAAAATCAACTTTTACCAAAGAAAACATTCTCTCCAAATCTAAAAACTCTGCTTTTTTAGGAGCAGAAATCAAAGGAGCTGTGTACGGAATATTCAATCAAAATCAACTTGTTACCTCTAAATAATTACAATGAACAATTCAATTGAAAAAGGAAAACCAATCGCTATCACCAGTTATATTTTGATTATTGGGGTACTAATCGCAATGTCTATGAACTCAGAAGACAAAAACAGCTTTGCTTCTTTTCACATTCGCCAGGCATTAGGATTGTCTTTAACCTTTATTTCATTCGGAGCCATCATCAGCAATTTTGACAGCTTCTTTATTACTTTCCCAATGTGGATCTGTATTTCGATTTTATGGACTTACGGCATTTTTACCGCCATTCAGGGACAAACAAAACCAATTCCGCTAGTGGGAGCGCTTTTCCAAAAATGGTTTCAAAAAATAGGGTAAATTTTAAATTACAATTAAAAAAAATTCCAAATTTTAAATTCCAATAACCCTGGTTTTAAGATTTTAATCGCATTTTTTTATCAAGCCTAAAGCTTGTCAGGCTGAGCGAAGTCGAAGCTTGTCAAGCTGAGCGAAGATTAAAGCTTGTCCGGCTGAGCGAAGTCGAAGCCCCCCCAGCTTTATCTTAATACATCTTACATTTCACATCTTATATTTCACAATTCACATCACATCTTACAACTAAAAAAAATGAATCTATCTCTAGAATATAAAATACAAAAACCAAAAGTTATCTTAGACAAAAATCCTGTTTTAATTTTATTACACGGATACGGCAGCAACGAAGCCGATTTATTCTCATTTGCAACCGAACTCCCTGATAACTATTATATTATTTCAGCCAGAGCACCTTATGATCTACAATATGGTGCTTATGCCTGGTATGCGATTAACTTTGATGCAGATCAGAATAAATTTTCTGACAACGAACAGGCAAAAACTTCCCGTGATGTAATTGCAGGCTTTATTGATGAATTAACGACTAACTACCCTATTGATGCTAATAATGTAACTTTGATTGGTTTCAGTCAGGGGTCCATTCTGAGTTATTCCGTTGCACTTTCATATCCTGAAAAAGTACAGCGTGTAGTGGCTATGAGTGGTTATTTTAATGAAGATATCATCAAAGAAGGTTATGATAAAAATGACTTTAAAAACCTAAAATTCTTTGCCTCACACGGAACTGTCGATCAGGTAATTCCAATCGAGTGGGCCAGAAAAACGCCTGCAATTTTAGAACATTTGAATATTCCAATTACCTATAAAGAATACCCGGTTGGACATGGCGTAGCTCCTCAGAATTTCTTTGATTTAAACAATTGGCTGTTGATATAATTAACTTTTTCAATTACAGCACCGAATCTTAAATCTTTTTCCATTAAAAAAAAAACAATATAATTCTTACAATAAGAATCAATTTGCAAAAAAACATTTGCATTTTTAGAGTCTAGATTTTATAATTTAAATCATCAAAAACAAAAAATAAGCAAAAGTTTCCTTTCATGGAAACTTTTGCTTATTTTTGTAAATGGAAAAATGAAATGGAAAAACTTTTTGAAGTTCAGTTTCTTGAAGATGCTTATTTATTTTTAAAAAACATGGAACCAAAACATTCTGAAAAGATTATTTACAATATACATAAAGCACAAATCAAAAACGATCCGGAGCTTCTTAAAAAACTAACAGATGATATTTGGGAACTCCGAACACTCTATCAAGGAAATCAATATCGATTGCTCGCTTTTTGGGATAAAACCAATATAAAAAGCACCTTAGTAATAGCAACACATGGTTTTATAAAAAAACAAAGTAAAGTTGCTTCCAAAGAAATACTAAAAGCAAAAAAAATACAATTGAATTATTTTAAAGAGAAAGATTAATCTACTTTATACAGTAATGAAAACATATACATTAGAAGTCGTAACAGATGAATTAGTTGGAAAAATAGGCACACCAAACAGAGACAAGTTCGAATATAACTTGCAACTTGATTTAATTGCCAATGCTATCAGACAAACCCGAAAAGAACGCAATCTGACTCAGGAAGATTTGGGCAAGCTCATAGGGGTTCAAAAAGCGCAAATTTCAAAATTAGAAAATAACACTGGAAATGTAACGATAGAAACGCTAATTAAAATTTTCACAGCCTTAAAAGCTAAAGTTACATTTGAAATAACACTGTAACATTAGTAATTGGCTAACAAAAAGTAGTCTTTCGAGATGAAATTCAATCTCAATCCTCAAAAATGATCAAAATTTAAAAAACTAATCTTATGAGTTTAAAAAAATTAGACAACCCGGCGCTACTTTTAATTGATATTCAGAAAGGATTTAATGATATTGCTTACTGGGGAGGAGAACGAAATAATCTAGCTGCTGAACAAAGTGCTGCTGAACTTTTAGAAATCTGGAGAAACAAAAAAATGCCCATTTTCCATGTACAGCATTGTTCTTCTAATCCAAACTCTATTCTGAATGAAACCCATCCGGGAAATGAATTTCAGGATATTGTAAAACCACAAGAAGGCGAAACAATCATCAGGAAGAATGTCAATAGCGCTTTTATCGGAACTAATTTAAAGGAATTACTTGACGATGCTAAAATCAAAACTGTTGTTATCGCTGGTTTAACAACAGATCACTGCGTTTCTACAACCACTAGAATGGCGGGAAACTTTGGCTATAACGTTTACCTCATTTCTGATGCTACCGCAACTTTCAATAAAAAAGGTATCAACGGAGAGGAATTCTCTGCCGAAATCATTCACCAAACCGCTCTTGCCAGTTTAAATGAAGAATTTGCACAGGTAGTAACTACTGAATTTATCAAAAGGATTGTCTAGTTTTCAGTCTCAGTATTCAGTCTTACTTTAAAACTGAGACTGAATACTGAGACTGAATACTGAGACTGAGACTGAATACTGAGACTGCGACTGAACACTAAACTATTCTCCCGTATAAATAATTTTCCCGTCTTTCTTTAAAACATAACCTTTCCAGGGAATTAACTGCAGATCACCTTTAATCCAAGGCTTTCCTTCTGATTTTCTCTCTAAAAGAATTGGTTCTTTTTGAGTGTCCAGAAAAAGTTCCGCTTGGTTTCCGTCAAAGATAACATAAGCTACGGTAGAATACGTTTTCCCATCTTCGGCATGAGCTAGTTTTGTACCGACTTCAAAAAGACGAACACATTCTTTCTTAAGAGCCGACCAGGTGTAACCCGCAGAAGGTTTACATCCATGAGCATCTGAATCTCCTCCAACAACAGCTGGTTTAACTTCTTCTTTCTTTTCAGAAGTTTTATTTTCTTCAGCAACTTTCTTCCCGCAAGAAAATGAAAGTCCCGCAACAATAGCAAGTAAAAACACCTTTTTCATAAGTCGAATATTTAGTTAAACCCGTTTAGAAATAAGAAAAGAGCTTCTTACTTTTGATACAGCCAGGTTTGGTTTACTTCAAAAGTAATACTTTCGTCGTCATTAACAAAGTACTTCAACAACACTTCACCCCACATTTCACCATTGCTGTAATCTGCAATAATCCATCTGTGATTTAAAATTTTCACCTTATTGATGATAAATTTGTTCGGACCAATTTTGTCTTGTCCTGTATAAGGATTCCCATTTGGATTTGCATTTAAGTCCAATAATTTCTCTGTTACCAGTGGGATTAGTTTTTCATATAAAATAACTTTTCCTCCTGTTGCACTATTATCAAAATAATTCTGTGCATTTTCATTGTGTTCTAAAGAAAAATAATCTGCTTCCGCCAATTTTGTTGATACCAAATTGATACTGTCTCTCAGCTTTTTGGTCGTTTTTACATATCTGTCCTGCTCAAATTTCACTTCGCTGCTGTAAAACATATAGGTAAAAACATTCATTAATATCGCAAGGATAAAAAGGTAAAGCATTAAGGATTTTTTCATTTTTGTAATATAATTAAATTGTAATTTCTAAATTATCATAAGCCAGAAAAACATTTTCGGGCAATTGTTTTTGCACTTCTTCATGAAAGCCTAAAACGTGACTAATATGCGTTAAATAAGCAACTTCAGGTTTCACTAAATCGATAAAATCCAATGCTTCCTGTAGATTAAAGTGAGTATCATGCGGTTCTAGACGCAAAGCATTTACAACCAGTACCTTTAAATTTTTAAGTTTTTCAACCTCTGCTGTATCAATCGTTTTAACATCCGTCAAGTAAGCGAAGTCATCGATGCGATATCCAAAAACCTGCAAGTCACCGTGCATTACATTAATTGGAATTGCTGTTTTATCGCCAATGGTAAAAGGCACGTCATTCACTACCTCAATCGTTTTAACGCTGGGTGCTCCTGGGTACTTGTTTACTGTTTCAAAAACATAATCGAAACGACGTTTTAAATTGTCGATTACACGCTGATGCGCATACACAGGAATCTCGCCCTGTCTGAAATTATAGGGACGAATATCATCTAAACCGGCCGTATGATCAGCATGTTCGTGTGTAAATAAGATAGCATCGAGTTTTCGGCAGCCACAGGAAAGCATCTGTTGCCTGAAATCAGGACCACAATCGATCACATACGAGTGATCGTCCCATGTAATCCAAATGGAAACACGAAGTCTTTTATCCTTAGCATCAGTGCTTTTACAAACAGGATGATCCACTCCGATTATCGGAATGCCTTGAGAAGTACCAGTACCTAAAAAATATACCTTCAATTGAACTTAATTTTTTTACAAAAATAGGATTATTTCTCTTTCATTAGAAGGCTAATTTACTAACTTTGTAACAAATCTATTTAAAATAAAATGGGTACAGAAATAAAACTCAAAGGTGACAGGGTCATCGAACAGATTCCTTCTATAAAAGACAAAGCATTACGCATTAATTTAAACGAGAATATTTACGGGACATTTGCTGAAATAGGCGCCGGACAAGAAACGGTAAGGCATTTTTTCAGATCCGGAGGTTCATCGGGAACAATTGCAAAAGCGATGTCTGCCTATGACAAAGATTTTAGTGATGCCGTTTATGGAGCTGAAAACGATGGACGTTATGTAACTGAGGAACGGTTAAAAAAAATGCTTACCCATGAAGGGCAAATCATCGAAGAACGATTAAGCAGAGAAAAACATCCAACAAAGCTTTTCTTTAGTTATGCCAACACTGTTGCTACCATAGATTTCGCTAAACAATTTAAAGGTCATGGCTGGGTAGGAATCCGCTATCAAATTGAACCGGATGAAGCATACAACGAAATTATTCTACACATTCGTTTTAAAGAAACTGATGCCAGACTACAACAGGAAACACTTGGAATTTTAGGAGTTAACCTAATTTATGGTGCTTTTTACAAATACAACGATCCAAAACGATTACTTCGTTATTTATACGATCACTTAGACAAAGACCAACTGGAAATCGACACCATTAACTTCTCAGGGCCTCGTTTTGCTCATGTTGACAATCGTTTAATGAGTTTGCAGCTGGTTAAAAACGGAATGACTGATGCCGTAATGTTCAATCCGGAAGGTAAAAACATATTACCAGCAGCTATTTTATACAAAAAAAATCTTCTTGCTTTAAGAGGAAGTTTCCGTCCGGTTACAAAAGTAAACATGGACATGTATGAGAAGTCGCTTAAGATGTTTTTGGAAGAAAACAAAGTAGAAAAAGACAATACACTGGTTATTTTCGAAATTACACTTTCTAACTTACGTTCTGATGGCGAAATTGACGAGCGTGACTTTATGGACAGAGCCGAATTACTTTGCTCTCTGGGGCAAACTGTAATGATTTCAAATTTCCAGGAGTATTATAAAGTAGTAGAATATTTTGCTAATTACACCAAAGCCCGTATGGGACTAGCCATGGGAGTTAACAATTTAGTCGATATTTTTGACGAGAAATACTACCGTCATTTAAGTGGTGGAATCTTAGAAGCCTTTGGAAAACTATTCTACAGAGATATGAAAGTTTTCTTATATCCAATGTTGGATGAAAATGGCGTTTTAATGAACTCAAACAACTTAAAAGTACACCCAAGAATGAAAGAATTGTATAAATTCTTTAAATTCAACGGAAAAGTAATTGATATCGCAGATTATGATCCGCATAACTTAGAAGTTTTCTCTCGTGAGGTACTAAAAATGATCAATCAGGGAAAAACAGGATGGGAACATATGCTTCCAACCGGTATTGCCGAAATCATCAAAGAACACCATCTTTTCGGATACCATCCGCAGAAAGAACTGGAGCAGAATACCTAAAAAAAAGTCCCCAACAAGAAATTTTCTTTTTGGGGACTTTTTTTAGTTTGCAGTCGCAGTTTACAGTCGCAGTTATTACACTGTATACTAAAACTTGAAAAGTGAGACTGAGACTGAGACTGAAAACTGAGACTCTTTTTTACTTCAAAATCTGTGCAGTGTGTTCTTTCGTTTTCACTTTTTCGATTACCTCGTCAATAATTCCGTTTTCGTCTATTACAAAAGTGGTTCTGTGGATTCCGTCATACTCTTTCCCCATAAACTTCTTAGGCCCCCAAACCCCAAACGCATTAATTACAGATTTATCTTCGTCTGCCAATAACGGAAAAGGAAACTCGTACTTATCTTTAAATTTTAACTGTGCTTTCTGACTGTCAGCACTAACACCCAGGAGTTCGTAATTATTCGCTTTAAAACGCTCAAAATTATCTCTTAAATCACAAGCCTCAGCTGTACATCCGGGAGTACTTGCCTTTGGATAAAAGAAAACGACCAATTTCTTTCCGACGTAATCTGCCAGTTTATGTGTTTTCCCATCCTGATCTACTCCTGAGAAATTTGGTGCTTTATCGCCTTTTTGTAATGTTACCATTTATTTAGATTATTAGATTGTTGGACTTCTTAGATTATTCGATTATTCGATTATTAGACTATTCGATTGTTCGATTGCAACTTAAAAATAATTCATTCCCCACAATCAACCATTCACCTATCACATTTTACAATGTACATTTTACAATTCACAATTAAAATAATACTATTTTTACGGGATTAAATTTACGGAAATGAATAAAGAAGCTCGAGTAACATTTGTTATAAATACGTTAAAAGAACTCTACCCCACTATACCTGTACCATTAGACCATAAAGACCCTTACACCTTATTAATTGCAGTTTTACTTTCGGCACAATGCACTGATGTTCGTGTAAACCAAATTACCCCTATACTTTTCGCAAAAGCAGATAATCCGTATGACATGATTAAAATGTCGGTTGAAGAAATTAAAGAAATCATTCGCCCTTGCGGTTTATCTCCAATGAAATCTAAAGGAATTCATGGATTATCACATATTTTGATTGACAAACACAATGGTGAAGTTCCACAAGATTTTGAAGCTTTGGAAGCTTTGCCGGCAGTTGGACATAAAACAGCAAGTGTAGTGATGTCACAGGCTTTTGGTGTTCCTGCCTTTCCAGTTGACACACACATCCACCGATTAATGTACCGATGGAATCTTTCAAACGGAAAAAATGTAGTACAGACGGAAAAAGATGCTAAAAGATTATTTCCTAAAGAATTATGGAATGACCTGCACCTACAGATTATCTGGTATGGACGTGAATATTCCCCAGCAAGAGGATGGGATTTAGAAAAAGATATTATTACCCGAACTGTTGGTAAAAAATCGATATTAGAAGAAGCTGCTAAAAAGAAAGTTTAGCAGCTTCCCTATTATTTTTACATGCTTCCTTTAAGAGCATTGTATTCTTTTGTCATATTCAACGATCTGTAAATACCTAAGAGCGATTTTACAGCATTTTCATTTTTAGGCTCAATCACCAGTGCTTTTTTAAGATACGGAATGGCACTTTTTACCACTTCGTCTTTCTGAGCATCTAATTTATCAAATTGTTTCATTTCATTGGCACTGGTCCCCAATGATGACATCTGATCCTGAATTTCTTTTCTAAACTGCACTTTAACATAAGCCAGATTTAAGCAACAGGTTAAACAATCCTGATTGATTTTTAATCCATCTTCATAATATTTCTCCGCATTGCGAAAATCATTTCTCTCAAGATAAGAAAAGCCTAAAGAAACCAGAATCTCTTCTTTCTTAGAAGGCGGATTAAAATTTCTTGGTTTTTCATATAAACCTTCATTAATACTAGATTCTCTTGCACTCATCGAAATAAATACTTCTTCCTGTTTTGTTTTTTTATTTGTAGCATAAAAAACCATCCCTTTTCCGGAATAGTTTATTTTTTTCAGCTCCTCAAAATACTTTATGGCAGCGTTATAATCCTTACCTGCCAAAGAAGAAGAGGCCGCATTAAACAAGTTTAAAGTATCTTTTTTATCAAACAAATATACTTCGTAACTCTTATCGGCACTTTCCTTAAATTTTCCAATTTTATAATCATTATAAGCACCATCAACCAATTTAAACTTCATTTCTTTCAACGCAGAACTCGCTTTAAAAGCATACTTATAATTTCGGGATTCGTTTTCATACAATAACACATCCTGATAGGCTGCTGATGCCAATGCAAAATTACTTGCAGCATCGACATTTTTTGTTGCGAGATCCTTATAAACATTACCTTTTGTAAAAAAATAATCCGTCTTTACCTCGTCCGGTGCATTTAATATTTGATATTCTATTTTTTTTAAAACGGCTAATGCTTCCTGGTTTTTCCCTTTAGCATAATAAGATTGTGCCTCTTTTAATTCTTCTTTTTGAGCAAACACTCCAATACTTATCATTAGGAATAATGATACTATTTTTAGATTCTTTTTCATTTTCGGTTTGGTTTAGTTGTTTAATAGATTTTAGGGTAATCCAATGAGACACTATCAAAAACATCCAAACGAAGGCAGTAAAGATTAATACTACATCCGCTTAGACACCTGACAACAACTCATCATTCTTGCTATTCTTTACAAAATACCAGCAGAAACAACAAACGAAACAAAGTGTGGGTAGTTTTTCTTCATCAATTTTTTGGTTTTTGGTTAGACTTATAAAAGAATCCTCTTAAATGAACTTTTCTATATATTGAAAGTTTTTTAATACACAAATCATCTATATAGAGCAAATTCATTGAATAAAAATCCGCTTTTTAACTATAATAAAGCTAAATATAAAATAAATAAATGAAATTCAAACAAAACACAGAAATTTAACAAAATACCCGACCAAAATCTGAAGGCTTCTTTTTACATCAATCAAAAGACACAAGCCAAAATACAAAGCTTTACAACCTGAATATCTGACCCTTACTGTAAGTTAGGTTTTGTAAAAAATTACTGATTTCAAACTCAAAAGAATTCCTCCCATTCTTTGCCACGGACCAACTGAACAAAAAAAAAACTCACTACCTGCCTTTACATGCAAATAGTGAGCTTTTAACCAGAACGACCATCTGGTTTTTTCTTTCGAAACAAACATCCGACAAATGTAGTGGGCTGTTTAATTAGCTATAATTTCAAAACTCTTATCTTCAATTTTCACAACTTTCAAGGCTTGTGAATAACTAAGTAAAAAAGAAATAACTTCTTTTTTTGGTTTTAAATCTTTAGAAGCTAATGCCTTTTTAGAGTAAATTTTCGCCATACCATCAAAACGTTTTATACTAGTATAACGAAGCAATACCTAAATTAGTATTAATTGGTTAAAATAATTTGATGTTTATCAATTATTTTTCTCAAATTCATCAAAGCATACCGCATTCTTCCTAATGCTGTATTGATACTCACATCTGTAAGCTCTGAAATTTCCTTAAAACTCATATCCTGATACATACGCATCACCAACACCTCTTTCTGATCTTCCGGCAACTCTTCGATGATTCTTTTTAAATCAACCTCGACCTGATCAAAAATCATTTTATTCTCAATAGTCAAAGAATCATCAGACATGACAGAGAATATCGAAAACTCTTCTGTTTCTCTGTACATTGGCATTTTTTTGGTTTTACGAAAGTGATCCACAATCAGATTATGGGAAATACGCATCACCCAAGGCAGAAATTTACCTTCTTCATTATAGGAACCACTTTTTAAGGTTTTGATTAACTCAATGAAAGTGTCTTGAAAAATATCATTTGAAATATCTCTATCCGCAATCTTTGAATATATAAATCCATATATCTTAGACTCGTGCCTTTTAATTAATGTTGCAAGGGCATTTTCGTTGCCTTCAACATAATTTTTTACCAATAGAGCGTCAGGAATATGCACATCAGCCATAATACTACTTTTTTAGTTTCTATTTAAAATTTGGAGTAATTTTATAAAAAGTAGTTTTATTTTATAGGCGTGGCTTTTGGGTTATGGACTAGTGTTAATATTTTGATCAAATTTAACAAATTAATATTTTAAAAAGCAAACAAAAAGGCGAATAATTAACAATAAATTGTTAATTATTGCAGGACACACTTCGTTTTTGTTCTATCTCAGGCAAAAACACCCCTAATCCAATACTCTTTTAACTCAAATAACAACACCTAAAAACCTAACAAACAAGTAATTACATATATTTCACATGTTTTTTTTTTATTAATTTAGAAAGAAAATTCTATCGCTAATTTTTTCTCAAATTGCCTTTATTATTTCTCTCACATCGATCTGATCAGTTTTGAATTCTAAATCTTTTGATTTTGTACATCTGAATTCTGTTAGAATTTGGAACAATCTGATTGACAAAATTGCAATCAAAATTGATTACTTTTGTAGAAATTGACTTTTTTTATGCAAATTGATCTTTCGACACTCGACCCAAAACATAATATTATCATTAAAGGCGCACAGGTACATAATTTAAAAAATGTAGATGTAGCAATACCCCGAAATAAACTAGTTGTTATTACAGGCCTTTCAGGATCAGGTAAGTCGAGTCTTGCATTCGATACCTTGTATGCCGAAGGGCAGCGTCGTTATGTCGAAAGCTTATCTTCGTATGCGCGTCAGTTTTTGGGGCGTCTGGACAAGCCAAAAGTAGAATACATTAAAGGTATTGCGCCTGCCATTGCAATTGAGCAAAAGGTTAACACCACCAATGCGCGTTCTACTGTGGGGACTTCAACAGAGATTTACGATTATATGAAATTGCTTTATGCCCGAATTGGTCGTACCTATTCACCTGTTTCAGGTCAGGAAGTAAAGAAAAATACGGTAACAGATGTGATTGCCGATGTAAAAACTTTAGAATTGGACAGTAAATGGCTCCTCCTTGCCCCTATTCATCTTGAAGAAGGCAGACAATTGGAAGACAAACTGAAAGTACTGCTTCAGCAAGGTTTTGCTCGTATTTTAGTTCATAATGAAATGGTTCGTCTGGATGATTTTACATCTTCAGACATTCATCAGTTAGACAATAAAGATATACTGCTCATTATTGACCGAATTGTGGTTAAAGAGGAAGAAGAATTCTACAATCGCCTCGCCGATGCAGTACAGACCGCTTTTTTTGAAGGAAAAGGCATTTGTTTTTTACAAGAACTGAACTCCGATAAAAAATTCTCTTACTCGAATAATTTTGAGCTTGACGGAATTACTTTTTTAGAGCCTAACGTTCATTTATTCAGTTTCAACAACCCCTACGGAGCCTGTCCGGTTTGTGAAGGCTACGGAAATATTATTGGCATCGATGCTGATTTGGTGATTCCAAATACTTCTCTGTCCGTTTTCGAAAGCGCCATTTACCCCTGGAGAGGTGAAAGTATGAGCTGGTACAAAGACGAACTGGTCAAACATGCTTATAAATTTGATTTTCCTATTCACAAACCTTTCTTCGAACTTTCAGAAGAACAGAAAGATCTAATCTGGAAAGGAAACCAATATTTTCAAGGTCTAAATGATTTTTTTAAAGAACTTGAAGAGAAAAACTATAAAATCCAAAACCGCGTAATGTTGTCCCGCTACCGTGGAAAAACAAAATGCCATGCCTGCCGTGGCAAACGCCTGCGCGAAGAAGCATCTTATGTAAAAATAAACGGTAAAACAGTCTCAGATTTAGTCGATTTGCCCATCAAACATTTAGTAACTTTTTTCAAGAACATTGATCTAAATGTTTACGAACAGCAAATTGCAAAACGATTAATGGTCGAAATCAACAATCGTTTGTCTTTTTTAACTGAAGTTGGTTTAGATTACCTGACTTTAAATCGAAATTCGGCAACACTTTCAGGCGGTGAGTCGCAACGTATCAATCTTGCTACTTCTTTGGGAAGCAGCCTAGTTGGATCAATGTACATTCTGGATGAACCCAGTATTGGTCTGCACCCAAAAGATTCTGAAAGGTTAATTAAAGTTCTATTGTCACTTCGTGATCTGGGCAATACGGTAATCGTAGTTGAGCACGACGAAGATATTATGAAAGCCGCCGATATGATTATTGATATTGGTCCCGAAGCGGGTACATTTGGTGGAAAACTGGTCGCTCAGGGTACATATAAAGAAATCTTGAAATCAGATTCACTAACCGCCCAATATCTGAACGGTGATTTAGAAATTTCTGTTCCGAAAAGAAGACGTAAATTCAAAAACCATATTGACATTGTAGGAGCAAGAGAGAACAACTTAAAGAATATTAATGTCACTTTTCCATTAGACGTTTTAACGGTCATTACCGGAGTTTCCGGAAGCGGAAAAAGTACATTGATTAAAAAGATACTGTTCCCGGCCATGCAGAAAAAACTGGACAGTGCTGCGGAAAAAGCAGGTCAGTTTAGTGAACTAAAAGGTTCGTTTTCGCAAATCAAACATATCGAATATGTCGATCAGAACCCAATTGGAAGAAGTTCAAGATCCAATCCGGTAACTTATATCAAAGCCTACGATGATATTCGGGACTTGTATGCTAAAGAAAAACTCTCCAAAGTAAGAGGATATCAGGCCAAACACTTCTCTTTTAACGTCGATGGCGGCCGTTGCGAAACTTGCAAAGGAGAAGGCTCAATAAATGTCGAGATGGTCTTTATGGCCGATGTTTCACTACCGTGTGAAACCTGTGGAGGAAAACGTTTCAAAAAAGAAATTCTAGAGATTAATTTCGATGAAAAAAACATCAACGATATTCTTACGATGACCATTGATGATGCAATTGCTTTTTTCGACAAGAATAAACAATCCAAAATTACTCAGAAGTTACAGCCCTTGCAGGATGTAGGCTTAGGATATGTACAGTTAGGACAATCCTCTTCTACTCTTTCGGGCGGTGAAGCACAGCGTATTAAACTGGCTTCTTTTTTAGTCAAAGGAGCTACAAAAGATAAAGCCTTATTTGTTTTTGATGAGCCAACAACCGGCTTACATTTTCATGACATTAAAAAATTAATGACTTCCTTTGATGCCTTAATCGAAAAAGGACATTCTATAATTGTCATTGAACACAATCTTGACCTCATAAAATGTGCCGACTGGATTATTGATTTGGGACCGGAAGGTGGCGAAAATGGCGGTCATCTACTAGCCGCAGGAACTCCCGAAGATATTGTAAAAGTAAAAGAATCGGTTACTGGAGTGTACTTGAAAGACAAACTTTAACCTTAACAAAAATTTCAATATAAAAAATCCAAACCTCAATATTACAATTGAGATTTGGATTTTTTATTTCATATCTAAGCTGTTATGCCACTAAACATTTTTCTTCAAAAGGAAAACCATCTTCGTCAATGGCAACTAATATTTTCTTTTGCTTGGTGGCTTCTATAGTCAGATAAAGCCATGCAAACGACCACAATCCGAGGGTAAGGCAAAAAATCGTAAAGTTTAAACTGTGATTTACTACTTTTCCGCCTTTACTCAAAACCGCGAATAGCAATTCATCGTTCCTTTCTTCGAGTATAAACCCACTATTAACTTTACTTGATATCATACTAGAAAATACTTGTAAGCTTTGTTCTTGACTGAGTTGGCCGTTCTTCATAATAATTCCTTAAAAATTAATCCAAATACTACTACAATTACCTCACTATTATAAATTCCTAAAAAACATTCTAATTAAAATAAACACTATAACATGTACTTTTATTGTCAGCTTTTCATAAGATATTTTTACCCTATAACAAAAAGTGTTGCCATATTCTTAGCTAAAGTTAATTTTTATAAAATAAACCACAAAACAAAAGACTGTTAAAATTTCAAGATTACCTACAGAAATTCAAAGCTTTACCCTTTATTCTTAACATTAAAAGGAGGTGCTTGATAGTCATTGTTCAGATAATTTGCAGGAATTGTCGTCGCATTACCATCGCGAAGTGCTCCGTAATGTGGAGACATAATTTCTATTCCGGCAGCATTAAACGAATCCTGAATGTTTTGATGCAAAGACGAATAAATCCTGGGCTGTTTCGTAGGTTCTTTAGTGTAAACGTTGATCTGATACGAAACATAAAAATCATCCAGACTCGTTTGCAAAACAAAAGGACTTGGTGTCTGCTCTACCATTTCCGTTTTTAGAGCAGCTTCAATCAATGCTTTATAAATGTCTTTATACGGCACATCATACCCAATCGTAACGGTAGTATGAATCAATAAACCATTATTGGCATGTTTTGTATTGGCTGAATAATTAGTCGAAGTACTTGATAAAACAGTTGCATTAGGAATCGTAATATCTTCAAATTTAGGTGTTCTGACACGGGTTACCAAAGCCGTTTTTTCAATAACCTCTCCGCTAACATCACCAATTTTTATAAAATCACCAATCTTAAACGGACGCATATAGGTAATTACCAAACCCGCCACCATATTAGCAATCGCATTAGAAGAACCCAAAGAAAACAAAACCCCTACAAATACCGAAACACCTTTAAATATTGGAGAATCTGACCCTGGCAAATACGGAAATATAACCACCAGCATGAAAGCAAGCATCAGAAAACGAATGATGTTAAAAGTAGGCATTGCCCAATCGCTGTAAAAACCATCAATTTTAATATTCTCCTTTTTTATCTCATCAAAAAAGAACTTGATCACTCTTATGGAATATTTAAAAATGACAATGATAACCACTATAGTGACTAAACTTGGCAGAAACCCCACAAATCCCATTACCGCAAGTTTTGCAGGCGAAAGAATCCAACGCAGCAAAGTAGTTGTATAAGCTTCGGTAGCAGGAAAAATACTGAACAATAATGGTAATGAAAGATATACTATTAAAATAAGTGTTATTACTTTAATAGCACTATACAATCGCATGAGTAAAAACTGCTGCTTTTGAGGTGAGAGAATATTAATATTATTATACTTGAATCCTTTAAAGTGTCGGTCGCTATTTTTTAGGATGTACAGCTTTACCCTGCTGAATACTTTACCAACAAAGTACAAAACAAATCCAATAATTAAAACCAGTAATGCTGTATACCCCAATCTTTTTGGAAGCATGGAGTAATTGTCATTCTGATACAGAATCGCTCGTTTGATCAGGTGTAAATTTCGCTTTGCGATGAAATCTGCTGTTTGATTCTCCGCTTTTGCATCTGCATCTAAAACAGACATGATGACAAAATCATTCTTATAAACAATGTCCTGAGAAATATCTGAAGGTACAACCGAAATCGAATCAGCTATAAAGAATGAATCCTCGTATAATTTTCTGATCTTTTCTGCAATTGCATTTGCTCTGTTTTCGGGCGAAAAAGAACCTACTTTATTGTAGACATAAAAAAGTGTGTCTTTAAACGGTTTTACGGGATATCCTTTTGATTTTACTTCTTTAACAGTCGTTTTCGATGTTTGAGAACTGTCCTTCTGAGCAAAAGCCAGAGAAGAAAACAAAGTCATAAAAAGTGCTAAAAAACAAACTATTTTATTTTTCATATACTGTCAGCAATAAGTTAGTTATCTTTTCTAACAAATATAGAGACAAAACAGTTTCAAATTAAAATTACTTTTACTCCCTTTTTAGAAATCTACTAAATTTTAATTCCTATCTTTTTTAATATAGTATCGATTACTTTATTGATATCAGGAGAAATCGCAAATTTATAATTTAAATAAACATATAAAATGGTTACTAAAATTGACTTTAAAGCAATACTAACCAATTGATAAAAAGGGAATTCCCAAAAGTAAAACAATAAAAACAATGCAAATGTAATTAACATCGAATATATTGTCTGAATAGTAAAAGGATACAAATGAAGCCTTTTCACCACAAAAAGCAGTTTTGCCAAACTATATAAGGTAATGGATAATAAAGTAGCAAAAGCAGATCCGAAAATTCCAAAAATTGGAATAAAAATCATGTTTAAAATTACGGTCAACGCAACCAGCATTAATCCTAAATACAACACCATACGGTAATATTTAGTATTAAAAATGATCGCATTATTGTTTCCTAAAATTAAATCAAAGTATTTAGACAAGCCAATCATAAATACAACTGCAATTCCACCACTATATTCTTTTGGAACCAACTCGTATAACTGACCGATATTTACAAATATGCAAAGCATTACAAAGCCACCCACAATCTGTAGGTTAATTGACGTTTTTTTGTAAAGTTGATTCAACTCATCATGTTTGTTATCATGCATTAATTTTGCTGTAATTGGATATACAATCTGATGCATAGCGCGGCTTGGAACCGAAATAACCAGTGCAATATAGGTAGCAACAGAATAGAAAGCGATATTTTCTATCTGCATATATTGATTTAATATCATTTTATCCCCATCCAAAAGCAAATTAGCAACACTTCCGGATAAAATAATATAAAAAGTATATACCAGTATATCTTTTGTATTTGCAGGTATTGTAAACTGAAAAGTTGGCTTCTGAATACTAAATGCATATAACATGGTTATCAGGAATGCCAAAAAATATAAAATTGCCGTCGCATACACAAAACCTTCAACGCTAAGCCAATTATAATAAACACCTATTAATAGAAATAATGAAAATAATCGCAGCCCCACTTCCTTTACAAAATTTCCAAAAACGGAATGCATATTTACCCGCAACCAGGCATAAAAAATCTCAAAATAGGCCATGCACAATCCAATAAAAGGTATTAACCATATATAGCTTCTAACAATCGCATTCTTTTTTGACAAAAAAAACAGAATCTCATCATAAAAAACAAGACCTATCAGTAAAAGCGGGATTATTAATAACAAAGGAAATAAAACCGTAAAGGATAGAAAACGGGATTTTTCTTCCTCAGTTTGATATTGCGAATAAAATTTAACCAAAGTATTTTGCATCCCAATCGCAAATAAAGGCATAATCACATTGGCGCAAGAAGTCACATAATTAGTTAAGCCATAAAAGGTTGCACCCAAAAAAACCGGATACAAATAAAGTGTATTGATGGCTCCAATACCGAAACCTATATAAGTGATAATTGTATTCTTGAAAGACTGATTTAAAACAATACCCATTTTTAGATTTCTGATTTTAGATTTTAGATTGCAGATTAGCTTAGTTAATCAACTGTGCTAATTGCTTGGTTAGATTCTTTCTGGAATATTGTTGTAAACCAACACCATTGGCCTGTAGTTTCCCTTCTAAAAACTGATTATAAAAGCCCAAAATTACACTTTTTAACTTCGCTTTTTCAGAATAATCAAAAAATACTCCCGTATTGGTTTCTTTTATAATATCGGCAAAATCAGAACCCTGAGGTCCGATGGCTATTATTGGTCGATTGGACACCATATATTCGAATAACTTACCCGGAATTATACTTTTGGTATCTTCGGAATTAATTTCGATTAAAAGCAAAACCTGTGATTTCTTTTGGTGTGCTATCGCTTCATGATGCGAAACGTATCCTAAAAGATTCAAATAATTTTTCAAATCAAATTCAGTGATAGCATCCAATACTTCCTGACTTACTGCTCCAATTAATTTGATTTCTAAATGTGATTTAAACTCAGGAACTTCCTGAAGCAGTTCTACGAGACATTCCCATAAAAATCGAGGATTTCGATCGGATAAAAAAGATCCGATATGTGCCAACGTAAATTTTGTATCTAATGTTTGTTTCTCTACATTTTCGATGTCATAACCATTGGTAATCACTGAAATTGGCTTGTTGGTAATGGCCTCAAACTCTACTTTTGTTGTTTTACTTGTGACAATAATGGTATCGGCACTGTTGAGTACTTTATGTTCGAGGTTTTTATGCTTTTTGGCGGCATAACCCGACAAACGCAAAGCTTTATGATATCCAATTGTAGTCCATGGATCACGAAAATCAGCAAACCATTTTACATTTAATTTTTCTTTTAATTCCAGACCTATTAAATGTAGACTATGTGGCGGCCCCGAAGTAACAATCGTATCAATATCATTCTCCTTGATGTATTTCTCAAGATAAGCCACTGACGGTTTTACCCAAAAAACACGGGCATCCGGAATAAACAAATTACCACGAACCCAAAGAAAAGTTTTGTCTAAAAAGGTTTGTTTCTTCTTATGTGGAAAAATTCCCGAACTAATTTTCTTTGTTTTATTCTTTGAAAAAACAGAAGCCAGCTGATAGGGCTCCCAAATTCTGTTTTTAAGGACTACTACTTTATCGGAAATCTCATTAACCAGACCTTCATCAACAATTGGATAGGTTGGGTTTTCAGGAACATAAACTATCGGCTTTATGCCAAATTCGGGTAAATACTTTACAAATTTTAACCAACGCTGTACACCTGGTCCTCCAGCTGGTGGAAAATAATAGGTAATAATTAAGAGTTTTTTTTGTTCCAATTTATGCTATGCTATGAAGTAAGTTTATACAACTAAATATTTTTTCCTTTTTCGTCATTCAATTTTCCAAGCTCCTCAATATCTAAAATATCTTTCGGTCTGTTAGCGGCTTTTTTAGCAACAATTAAATTATCATAGTCAATAAAATAAACCGGGGTTTCACCTATCATTACAACTGTAGCATCTTCTAATAAAGAAGTAAAAGATTTATCCTCTAAGCCTTTAACAGCTGTCATAATATCTAATCGCAAACCAAAATTTAATGTAAAATCACTCCATCCAGGAATAAACTGCATAGTTTCAATGGTCTCAAAATCTCCGAGATTAATTGATTTTAGTGCTTTCCTTAAATTAATTCGATTTTCAACAGTATCTTCTAAATAAATATCAATATCTCCAGTATTCCTATTATATCCGTAGATATTTACAGCAAAGCCACCAATAGTTATATATTTAACTTTGTTTTCAAAAAAACTACGCCAAATAGCTATTATTTGCTCATTCATTACTTTTTAGATCGAATTATTCTAGCTGTCTTTATCGTATAGGAAACTTCAATAATAGCCATTAGTCTTTCCAATCTTTCCAGATAAGAAAGCTTCTTGATTTCTGCTATTCTTTTAGCTTCTAACTCTTGTGGAGTACCAAACCTTAACACGCTATCCTTCATTGTTTACTTTCTTTCTAATACACAGCAAAGATACAAAAATGATATTTCAACAATATTTTAAAACGATTTTAAGCTTTCGCCTTTTTCCTTTCAAAATAGAGCCCGCCAATCAAAAGCAGTAACATTCCAATGCAACTTGCCAATGTAATTACACTTCCTGTTTTAACAACCTGTGGTTCAAATTTAAATTCGATAGTATGTTCGCCACCCGGAATTTCCATAGCTCTTAAAACATAATCTACAGGGAAATGATCCGTAAGTTTACCATCAATATAGGCATTCCAACCATTCTTATAATAGATCTCAGAAAAAACAGCCAAACCATCTTTTCCGTTATTTGATTTGTACTTAATGTAGTTAGGCTTGTACTGTACTACCTGAATGGTTCCTGTAGTATCCCACTGTTTTTTCATTCGGGCATTTCTAAATTTACCTTCATGCTCACGAACGTTGAAAACCGCTACCGTTTTAGTATCGATATGATCCAATGCTTTCATTACATCATCCGGTTTATTTACCAGTTTAACAGTGCTTACAAACCATGCATTTCCGTTAGCATTCGGATTTACTGTTGGAAACTCTTTTCCTTCTTTATCCGTTTGTATGATATATTTTACGTTTAACATGTCTAAAACTTCGACATTGTTTTTTGCAATCTGATAGTCAAAAAGCTGCTGTATTCTTCTTGGTTTTGCGGCATGATATCCGCCTAAAGAGTGGTGAAAATAAGAAGCACGTGCACTTGACATGTTTCCGCTTACTTCAAAAACTCTGTAATGAGTCGTATCTTTTAAAATCTGAGCATCAGAAGGTGTTTCCTGAAATGGCGCAGCAATTTGTACCGGGCTCACAAAATCTTTGGCTGATACATATTTTTTATCTACAAAAAATAAATCAAAAATCATTAAAAGACCAACGATAATCAAGGTCGTATTCTGAGCCAGTTTATTTTTGATGAACAACCAAAGGATTCCAAAAGTAATCACGATAAAAAAGCCGGATCGCAATAAATCAGCAGAATACAAACTCTTTCTGTCTTCTTTTAAAGCATCTACAAAAGCAGGCCCGTAACTTTCTAAGAAATAATTATCACTGCTGCCCGTAAAATGAAACATGCTTTTAGCCAATACTAAAATCAAAATAACACCTAATCCGAAAACACCAGTCTGTACCAGGGCTTTCTGTTGCAATTTAGGCTCTTCTTTAGCTTTGAAAAAGGATTGTAATCCCATAACAGCCAAAACAGGAAAACACAATTCAAGAATAACCTGAATCGAAGACACTGCTCTAAACTTATCATACATTGGAACGTAATCGATAAAGAAGTCTGTAAGTAACGCGAAGTTTTTCCCCCAGGAAAGTATTAGCGATACTAATGCTCCTGTGAAAAACACATATTTTATTTTTCGATCATCAATAAATAAAGCTAAAACTGCTAAAAAGAAAACCACAACTCCAATATAAGCCGGAGCTGCCACTATAGGCTGATCTCCCCAATACGTCGGCATTCCCGACACAAAATCCTGTGCCTGTTCTGACGGTACTCCCTGCTCAATCATAAAGGAATACATACGGCTGTCTGTTCCTACATTTTCATGGTTTGAACCACCAAAAAGTCTTGGAGCGATTAAATTAAAACTTTCAGCAATTCCGTAACTGTATTCTGTAATATATTCACGACTTAGTGCATTTTCATTGGTCTTTTTAGAACCATCGGGATTAAAAGTTAATTCGCTGTTACTACGGGTACTAAATTTAGCATATTCACTGGTTGCCAACAAATTAGTAGCATTGGCTCCGATAGCAAAAATTCCGGCTACGGACAAAACACCGATAGCAGTTAAAAGCGATTTATATTCTTTTTCTTTGATAAAATTAAAAGCAAAATAAGCTGAAAGGATCAATAAGAAAATCAGTAAGTAATACGTCATTTGAAAGTGATTGGCATTCACTTCTAATGCAACCGCAAACATGGTAAGCAGACCTCCCCAAATGTACTTTTTTTGAAAAACGAGTATGAATCCGGCGATAACAAGCGGCATGTAGGCAATAGCATGAGCTTTTGCATTATGTCCAACACCAAGAATGATAATCAGGTAAGTAGAAAAACCAAAGGCAATTGCCCCGATAAATGCTTTTAAAGGATCGGTTTTTAAAACCAATAAGAGTCCATAAAAGCCTAAGAAATATAAAAATAAATAATCGGCAGGACGAGGAAGAAAACGTAAAGCATCGTCTAATTTACCCACAAAATCATTAGGATAATTAGCTCCCAGCTGATAAGTTGGCATACCCCCAAACGCAGAATTTGTCCAATAAGGTTCAGAATGTTCTGTAGCTCTAAAATCGTTTTGCTCTTTAGCCATTCCGGTATATTGAGCAATATCCGATTGGAAAATTTGTTTTCCTTGTAAAACCGGGTAAAAATAAATTAAAGAAACGAGGATAAAGCCCAGAATAACAAGGGCATGCGGATAGAACTTATTTACTATTTTCAATTTAGGCTGGTTTGGGTTAAATGATGAATCCTATAAATTAGGTCACAAATTTAATCTATTTCTTCGTAATCAACATAATCGCCAACCTTTTTGGTTTCACGAGGATTTTTTGCATTGGCGGTATTGATAATAATTTCATCGTTATTATTACGTGTTTTTTGCCATGTATTATCCTGACTATATTGTTGTTGTCTTTGAAAATTCTCTCCAGCTTTTTCTACTGCTTTTTTTACCAATACCGGCAAAAAGATTCGTGCTAAAAATTTAAAAATATAATAAAACGCAACGATCCACATTATCGTTTTAATCAGATTTACAAAAGATGCTTCTTGCATGATCATATAATTTTTTTTCAAAATTAATAAATCCATCGTTTAAAATTAAAATATCAATCTTAAATAAATAATAAAATATAGTACATTTGAAATGCGTTATTACTTTTTAATCCAAAAACACGTTTATGTTAAAAAATAAAAACTTTGTTACTGCAGCTCTTTGTTTATTACCTCAATTATTTTTTGCGCAGTACACTGATGTCATCAATTCAAACCGTCCTGGTGAAACGATGTCAGCCTATGCCGTTGGAAAATCAGTTATACAGGCAGAACTTGGTGTATATGGCATCAAAGAAAAACACAATCTGCTGGATTATGACGCCAATGGTTTTGGTACAGACCTGACCATTCGTTATGGTGCTTTTTTAGAAAAACTGGAACTTATTGCGGACATACAGTACCAAATGGAAAATTTTGATACGCCCTACACAAGTTATAAAAAAAACAATTTCAGACAAACGGTTTTAGGAGCCAAATATCTGATTTATGACCCCTATAAAAATTACAAAAAAGAAGCCAATATTTACAGCTATAAAGCCAATCGCAGCTTTAACTGGCACGAGTTAATTCCTGCCGTTTCGTTATTTGCCGGTGCTAATTTTGTGGGTAAAGACAATCCTTATTCTTTCTCTCCACAATCGAGTATTTCTCCAAAAGTCATGTTAATCACTCAAAATCTATTTGGCGGTGGAAAATGGGTTTTCGTAACCAATATTATTGCCGATTATATTTCAACAGACTACCCGAGCTACGGCTATGTGCTTACTCTTACACGCGGATTTAATGACAAATGGTCCGGCTTTATCGAAAATCAGGGTTATAAAAGTGACTTTTACAGCGATGCCATTGTTCGTGGCGGAGCAGCTTACCTAATTAACCCTAACCTTCAGGTGGATGCATCTGTAAGTACCAATTTCAAAAATACGCCTTCTATATTGTATGGAGGAGTTGGGGTTTCCTGGCGCTATGACGGACGTTATAAAGAAAATCAACTGCAAACTAAACGTGAAGACAGAGCCAAAAAGAATAAAGACAACAAAATGGAGCAAAGAGAAATCGATTACCAGGCAAAAGAACGAAAACGTAAATCGAAATATGAATAACCAAAACAGTAAGAAAAAAATTACTTTATATCTTTAAATAATGTAGGAAAATAATTATATTTGAAAAATTATACGCCAATTTTTCAAATATGAGACATTATCTGCCAATCAACTCAGATAGATCAAAGTTACTATCTGCCCTATTTTTATTACAATACCTTATTTTTTTTTCTTCATGTGAAAATGAAAAACATGACTCATTACACAAAACTCAACTAACAGAAAATGAAATCGAAGTAAAAGATGGAAGACTTTATTTTCAGTCTAAAGAATCTTTTACACAGTACTACAATAAATATGTTAGTTTACCTGAAGAAGAATTAAGTAACTTATTAACCCCTTTCTACAAAAAGGGGTTTCTGTCACTAAAACCAATTGTTACAGAAAAAAACGAAGACAAATTATTTAACCTTTACAAGGAAAAATTAAATTTGCAAGTCCCCCGAGGTACAACATCAAAAAGTACATTCGCTTATTCTTCCGTTGAATCCTCCATAAATGACGATCCTTTTGAATCAGTCGACGAACTGATTGGAGACGAAACTTTTGCTGCCTATTTAAATATAAATGGAGAAATACAAATAGGCGAATCAATATACAAATACACTGACGTAGGCTTGTTTATTACCGATAAAAAAGCTTACACTACCCTCAAAAATTTTCTGGAGTCAAAAAATATTTCTGAAAATCCATTTAGTAAAACTGATCTGACAGTTAAAGAAAATTTGGTTCCGTCACTACCGGAGGTCTTTCCAACACCAATTGGAAACAATAATCAAATTGTTTATTACAGACCAGCGAATAGTAAGTTAACAGCTTCAAAATCAAAACCTAATTCTGCTAAACCAGGAATCTATAACTCAAGTGACCCCAACTACAATTCTTTTTTCAACTCACTAAACAGCTGCAATCCTGATCATGGACTATTTGCCAACTTATTTGGAGATAACAATGTATGTATCGATCAGTATGAAAAAAAAAGACGTGTAAAAACAAAAGCTTTTAATTACAACTATTTACTTGTATTTCATTTAGGTGTCAAATGTGTACATCAGTTTAAAGGATGGACTGGTTTTTGGCGTGTAGAAGCAACTGACGAAATAAAGCTTCTAGTAGAAGCGGCTCAATTTGAATACAATCGAGATGCGCTTTTGGGCAACAATATCATAAACAACCAAACCAAAGAACGGGCCTATTTCATGAATAACAAAAGAGCTTTTTTCACAGGACCCAATAATATAAATATCTATAATGAGTGGGGACAACCTCTGATATCTTATGTCAATCTAACTAGTCTGCCTAAAGTTTTTCAGGACGATTTAACCTTTGAGTTCTTTGGAACGGGATTAAGCAGTTTAGATAATCTTATTCAAAATGGAATTGATAGTAATTTAAACGCGACTAAACTTAACGAATGGTTTTATGGCGGACTTTATACTACAACAAAATCACAGCTACAAACTGCATTTGGAAACACTACAGTGCCACCAACGAACAGGACATTTGCTGCAAAATTCCCTCAAAATGGAAATATTATTGTACAAAAATCGGTTTCATCGCAAGGCTATGACATTGGAGTAAGAGAAAAAACATTTGACTATGGAATTAGACTTTGTTTTAACAGTGGAGATAGCTCCAGCTGGTCTATACGACCGGAGATAGGATGTGATATTCTGGTAAAACCATCTAATTTTAGAGTTAAAATAATAGGTGCCGCACGTAAAGGAAATGAGTGGCATGGCAGTAAATTTAACGTTGATATTGACTGAATATGAAGAAAGAAATAATAATCATAGTAATCATTTTACTGAGCAATTTCATTTTTGGGCAAGAACAAAAGAAAAAATTGCAATACATCAACATGTCCTCCTTCTCTCAGGCTAAAAACACAGAATCCTATTTTAATAAATATACTAAAAACAACTCTAGAGAAAGTAATGGTGGAAGCCTTGAGATAAATACAATTCAGGGCGTAAAGTTTTTCGAAGTTTTCTCAATTTCAGTCGGTATTAGCGTAGATTGGAACATTGATAAAACTTTCTTATCGACTCCATTAATAATAGATCTTAGAATCTTCTCCAGCAAAAATAACAAACCTGGATTTTTTACGTATATCCAAACGGGTCAAAATATAAAATGGTCAGATTCCTTTGCCGGAAATGGTGTAACTGCAAAATTAGGAGCCGGCTACATTTTTACAGAAAATAATAAAGCATCATTTTATTTCGATCTCTTCAAAAAATCAAAACAAATTAAAACTTCTGAATTTCAAAACAATGGCTACTATACTCTCACTGGTTTTGGTATCTCGTTGGGAATAATATTTAAATAATCATGACGAAAATAAAGTACACTTTACTAACACTGCTTATTAGCTGCATGCCTGTAGCGTCGCAAAATACAAGAGTAGAAAAAGACATTTACAACCTACAAACCGGCTTTTTGGGAATATGGTTCAATCACGAACATCGACTACTCAATCAAATAAGTTTACGAACCGAAATTGGTTTTGACATGGGTTTTCGCGGATGCTCTGACTGTACTACTACATATGCAATAGCTCCTGTAATTAATCTGGAGCCAAGGTGGTATTACAATATCAATAAACGGACTGCTAAAAATCAACAAACTAATAATAGTGCCAATTTTATAACTCTACAAATCCACTGTTATCCTAACTGGTTTGTTATTTCAAATCATGACAATGTCTTTGTTTCCAATCAAATTGCGCTAATTCCTAAATGGGGAATAAGACGAAATATTGGAAATACTAATTTCAATTATGAAGCAGGCATTGGAATTGGGCGTAAATTTTATCTAGATGAAAATTTTTCGGATACTACTGCCGACCTCCACCTCCGAATCGGCTACACTTTCAAATGACGCATCAAATCCATTAATTCGGGCTTTTTTTACACAATTCTTTTTTGTTATTTCAAAGATAGCTATATTCGTTTCTTAAATCGTAGCACCTAATTTAAAGCAACATTCTTAACAAAGAAAATCTTAATGATTACAATTAAAGAAGCCATAACCAAAAAGGAATTAACTGACTATATCAAATTTCCGTTTTCAATCTACAAAGACAATGCATACTGGGTTCCCCCTATTGTGGCAGATGAATTAGAGTCATTTGACAAAACTAAAAACCCTGCTTTTGACAATGCCGAAGCTTATTTTTATCTGGCTTACAGAAACAATGAAATAGTAGGGCGAATTACAGCTATCATCAACTGGTCTGAGGTAAATGACCAACATAAAAGAAAAGTTCGCTTTGGATGGTTTGATACAATAGACGACATCGAAGTCACAAAGGCCTTGCTGGATAAAGTTTACGAATTGGGAAAAAAACACAATCTGGAGCACGTTGAAGGCCCGATGGGATTCTCGAATCTGGACAAAGTTGGTGTTCTTACAGATGGTTATGATCAAATGGGAACTATGATTACATGGTACAACCATCCCTATTATGTGACACATTTTGAGCAGTTAGGTTTTCAGGTTGAAAAAGAGTACCTCGAAAGCATCTTCCCTTTTTCAAATGTGAAACCTGAATTTTTCCTTAAAGCACAAGAACTCATCAAAAAAAGGTATGGCTTACGCTCATTGACTTTTACCAAAACAAAAGACATCATGCCTCATGTCGACAAAATGTTTGATTTGTTTAATGATTCATACGCCAAATTAGCTTCGTTTGTAGCGATTTCGGATGTTCAGAAAGAATACTTCAAAAAGAAATACATCAGCTTTATCAATCCGGAATACATCAAGTTTGTGGTTGACAAAGACGATAATTTAGTTGCCTTTAGCATTGTAATGCCTAGCTTTTCTGAAGCTTTACAGAAAGCAAAAGGAAAATTATTCCCGTTTGGATTTATTCATTTACTAAGAGCCCGTAAAAAGAGTAAAGATGTTGTTTTTTACCTGATTGGGGTACACCCCGAGTATCAAAACAAAGGAGTTACCGCTATTATTTTTGATGAATATTACAAAACATTTTCAGAAAAAGGAATTCAAAACTGTATCAGAACACCTGAATTAGCTGATAACACAGCCATTCATTTACTTTGGAAAAATTTCGACCCAAAAGTACACTGCCAGAGAAAAACGTATTTAAAATACTTGTAAGTAGTTTTCAGTATCAGTCGCAGTTAACAATTTTACCCATAAAAAAATCCATTCGTTACACGAATGGATTTTTTTATATAATTCCTATATCAGGAATTTATTTCTTTAAAGTTTTACGAAACGTCAACAGTGGTACGTTCAGCGATTTCTTTATAAGTTCCGTTTACTAATTTCTCTCGAATGGCTTCAAAAGCAGTTAAGGTTTCATCAATATCAGCTAAGGTATGAGAAGCTGTTGGAATCATTCTCAACAAAATAATCCCTTTTGGAATTACCGGATAAACCACAATAGAAAGGAAAATACCATAATTCTCTCTTAAATCGTTTACCATTACCATCGCTTCAGGAATACTTCCTTCCAAATAAACCGGAGTAATACAAGTATTCGTATCTCCAATATTAAATCCTTTTTCTCTTAAACCGTTTTGCAACGCGTTTACGTTCTCCCAAAGTTTATCTTTAATTTCAGAGGAATTACGCAACAACTCCAAACGTTTCAATGAACCAATAGTTTGAATCATTGGTAATGCTTTAGCAAACATTTGTGAACGTAAGTTATATTTTAAGTAATCAATTACAGTTTTATCAGCCGCTACGAAAGCTCCTATATTAGCCATCGATTTTGCAAAAGTAGAGAAGTAAACATCAATTTCATCCTGAACTCCCTGCTCCTCACCTGCTCCGGCTCCTGTTTTTCCAAGTGTACCAAAACCATGTGCATCATCCACTAACAAACGGAAATTGTATTTTTGTTTCATGGCAACAATTTCTTTCAATTTTCCTTGCTGTCCACGCATTCCAAAAACACCTTCGGTAATAAATAAAATACCTCCACCCGTTTCCTGAGCCATTTTTGTAGCACGCTGAAGATTTTTCTCCATGCTTTCAAGATCGTTGTGTTTGTAAGTAAAACGTTTTCCCATGTGTAAACGAACACCGTCAATAATACAAGCGTGCGAATCTACATCGTATACAATAATATCATTTTTAGTAACCAAAGCATCAATGATTGACACCATTCCCTGATATCCGAAGTTTAATAAATAAGCCGATTCTTTCATTACAAAAGAAGCCAATTCATTTTCTAATTGCTCATGATAAGTAGTGTGTCCGGACATCATACGAGCTCCCATAGGATATGCCGCTCCATATTGAGCTGCTGCATCAGTATCTGCCTTACGAACTTCAGGATGATTAGCCAAGCCTAAATAATCATTTAAACTCCAGTTTAGAATATTTTTTCCGTGAAATGTCATTCTAGGACCCAACTCTCCTTCTAACTTTGGGAAAACATAATAACCTTCTGCCTGAGAAGCCCATTTTCCTAATGGTCCTTTATTGTCCTGAATTCTTTCGAATAAATCTTTTACCATAATATATTGTGTAGTAATATTTTTATTTTATACAGGGTGCAAAAATAAATATTTATTCTGTGCAATCATAATAATTTAAAAATGATTCTGACCAAAATTGTTCTTTGATAAATTTTCGCCGCAAAACCACCAATTAAACACTACTTTTCTTAACAAAAAACAATACACCTCCAAAAAACTGCAATTTATACCGGTTATAAATATAACCAAAAAGACCTCAATCATTTTATTTTTATTAATTTTAAAGGGCATTTAAAAAAATGAATTACAAATACTAAAACCAAAATAATGGCTTTAAGCACTTCAAAAGATCTAAAACTCGCTGTTCTTATTGATGCCGACAATGTACCTTACAGCAATGTAAAAGGAATGATGGTAGAAATTGCGAAGTTTGGGACTCCTACCACTAAACGCATTTATGCCGATTGGACAAAACCAAACTCAAACGGCTGGAAGGGCGTTTTACTGGAACACGCCATTACCCCCATTCAGCAATACAGCTATACCGTTGGAAAAAACTCTTCTGATTCTGCTCTTATAATCGATGCAATGGATTTACTTTACTCCGGAAAACTAGACGGTTTTTGTATTGTTTCCAGCGACAGCGATTTTACACGCCTCGCCATTCGATTGAGGGAATCCGGTATGAAAGTAATTGGTATTGGCGAAAAGAAAACTCCAAATTCTTTTATTGTGGCCTGTGACAGATTTATATACATTGAAGTTCTGGACGGCGCTATTCAGAAGAAGAAACCCAAAGTTGCAACTACAACCGACACTAAAAAACCGGCCGAAAAACCGGCTGAAAAAGCACTGCATAAAATTGACAAACAAACCATCGAACTTATTGAAGCCACCATTGAAGATATCGAAGACGATGATGGGTGGGCATTTTTAGGAGATGTTGGAAATCTTATTGTGAAGAAGAAACCTGAATTTGACCCAAGAAACTATGGTTTTTCAAAACTTACTCCTATGCTAAAATCATTGACCGATATTCTTGAAATCGACGAAAGAGAATCTGACAAAAAAGGAATTAAGCACGTTTATGTACGCCTGCGATTCAATTGATTATAAATTATTACTCTTTAAATACTTGCAAACATGAGAAAAAAATTCTTCATCTATGGATTCTTATTGTTTCTAATTGTTTTAGCCATTTATCTTTACACGAAACGAGGTTTTTTACTGGTGATTATTCTGCCTATATTATTAGTGGTAGGTATTTACAACGCTACTCAAAAAAAACACGCTATTTTAAGGAACTTTCCGGTTTTGGGCTATTTCAGGTATTTATTTGAAATGATTGCACCCGAAATCCAGCAGTATTTCATTGAACGATCAACGGATGGAAAACCATTTTCCAGAAACCAGCGCTCTATGGTTTATCAAAGAGCTAAAAACATCGATTCAAACACGCCTTTCGGAACGCAGCAAAATCTGAATCATGACAGTTACGAAGGAATAAAACATTCTATCTTTCCCGCAAAAGTTAACGAGGAATTACCTCGTGTACTGGTGGGCGGAAAAGACTGCAAACAACCTTATCTGGCGTCACTATTTAATGTTTCAGCGATGAGTTTCGGTTCGCTAAGTGAAAATGCCGTTCGTGCCATAAATATTGGTGCTCAAAAAGGAAATTTCTATCAGAATACCGGAGAAGGCGGTTTAACCGAATTTCATCTTGCCGGAGGCGGCGACATTACATGGCAGATAGGCACCGGGTATTTTGGCTGTCGGGATACTGAAGGTAACTTTAGTCCTGAAAAATTTTCAGAAAAGGCGAATCTTCCCAATGTAAAAATGATCGAAATCAAACTTTCCCAAGGTGCAAAACCTGGTCATGGCGGAGTGCTTCCAGCGAGAAAAAACACGGAGCAAATTGCTAAAATCAGAGGGGTTCAGCCTCACACAATGATCCTGTCTCCTCCCGGACACCACGCTTTTTCAGACAGCAAAGGTCTTATTCATTTTATTGCACAATTGCGTGAGTTATCCAATGGAAAACCTATTGGTTTTAAATTGTGTATTGGAAATACAGCCGAATTTGAAGCCATCTGTCACGAAATGATCGCAGAAAATATTTTTCCCGATTTTATCACAGTAGACGGTGCTGAAGGAGGCACAGGAGCTGCTCCACTGGAATTTGCCGATGGTGTAGGAATGCCGTTTGAGCCTGCCCTGATATTTGTAAACAAAACATTAATTGGTTTAAATATCCGTGATAAGATTCGCATTATTGGAAGTGGGAAAATCATCTCGGGATACTCTATTTTACATGCGGTGGCTCTGGGGGCAGATATGTGCAACAGCGCACGTGGGTTTATGTTTTCTTTAGGCTGTATTCAGGCATTGCGTTGTCACAATAACGAATGCCCGACCGGAGTAGCCACTCAAAACAAAATGCTGATGAAAGGTTTGGTTGTAACCGATAAATCTGATCGTGTGTACCATTTTCACAAAAACACCCTACATTCGGCTAACGAACTTTTAGCGGCAGCAGGTAAAAAAAGTTTTAGCGAAGTCGATATTAATATTTTCATGCGTGGTGATGAATTTGGCAATTTATCTGACAACTATTTCCCGGACAACTTAACAAACGTAACAAAACATTAAAAAAATACCTATAAAACAGAAGTTAATACATAGCTTTTTTATTACATTTGTTTAGATCTTATCTTATTTAACCACTAAGATAAATCGTTAATCTTTTAACCTAACTAAACAAATTAATCAATGCAATTAACACCCAAAGGCTATCGCATAGAAATGCTTGATCACCATCAAAAAGAAAATCTTGCAAATGATTTTATTCACGGATTTAAAAATGTTTCAGAATACATCAATGGCGTTTGCTACGAAACCGTTGCATACGTTCAGTATTTACTACATCCCACAAAAATTTCACTCCGCGAAATGGAAACCATTACAGGTAAACACTGGGTGGAGAAATTCACTACACAGAGAGAGTGGACAGGTGAAACAATTCCTGCAGGAACTGCTATTGGCTTTTATCGTATCAATTCAAGCGGTTTCTTTCATTTTGCATTAGGAGCCGGAGGAACTCAAATTCGTGCCGTTAACGGATTAACACTTGGATCAAGCTGGACATTTGAAGTAAATCTTCCATCTGTTCTTGGCCCAAGAAACGAGGATGGTACCTACAACTATGACAATAGCAAAATCAGAGTATATCTAATGTACCTCTAAAAATAAAAGCTTTTAAAGAAATAAAAGCCCTATCCACTATTGTTATTATTTTAACAAGATCGGAAGGGCTTCTTTATTTATAACCTCTTTTGCCAAAACTGTATTGTCATCAGCCAAAAAGTAAGTATCAAACCTTACGCCTTCTTCGATCAATTCCTGAGGAATTTTGTTCTCTTTTATCATTTTTTTCAACAAAATTGGAAATGACGAAACAGCTGCCGATTTATTAGATTCATTTTCTTTTAGATTGGTTTCAAACCTCAATTCAATTTTACCCTCTTCAAGATAACCTCTAGCCGTAGTAAGCGTTATGTTTTCTTCATGAAAACTCTTGGCTGTACTCTTATTATAGGTAACTACATATTCCTGGAGTTTTTGCTTGGTATTTTTACAACTAACCAATGACATTACTAAGGCCGCAGCAAATAAGGCTGGTATTATTTTCTTCATCCTGTTTTTTATTTTTTTTTACAATTCATTAAGCTCTAAAAGCATCTCAAGATAATAATAATCTCTCTAATTTCTAAAACTGGAAGAAAAACAGCCATATTCAAACTCTTCAATTGTCCTAAACGCTTACTATTTCACCTCCTTATTCCTATCTTTGTTCCACTCAAAATACCATCTCAAAATTGAAAAAGCCAAGAATCTACTACCTATTTGCATTTCTTTGTGTGATTTGCTGTGGAATTCTCTCCAGAAAAATTGCAATCATTCCACTCTATTTTGGAGATGCGCTGTATGCCGTCATGATGTATGTATTAGTCAGAATCTTCTTTTTCAACCAAAAAAACTTCGTGACTGCGATAATTTCACTGGCCATTTGCTACGGAATAGAATTTTTTCAGCTTTATCAGGCAGATTGGATTATTATGCTTAGGAAAACTCTTTTTGGCAGATATGTTCTGGGACAAGGCTTTTTATGGAGTGACCTTCTTGCCTACACATTAGGAATTGTAACTGCTTTTATCATCGAAAAAATTATTTTAAATTATACTACCTATGAAAATCGTATTCGCATCAAACAACAAAAATAAAATCCAGGAGATTCAAAGTATTCTTCCTGAAAGCATAAAAATAGTAAGTCTTGAAGAAATTGGCTGTTTTGAAGACATAGAAGAAACAGCAGACACCATTGAAGGAAATGCCATTTTGAAAGCCAATTACGTAACTGAAAAATACGGATACGATTGTTTTGCTGACGATTCAGGCTTAGAAGTGACTGCTTTAAATGGTGAACCAGGAGTATATTCAGCCCGATATGCAGGCAAGCAACGCAATGACGATGACAATATGAATAAACTTTTAGAGGCCTTAAAAGACCAATCGGATCGCAGCGCCCAGTTCAAGACCGTTATCACTTTAAACTTAAAAGGAGAACAGCATCTGTTTACCGGAATTGTAAAAGGAAGTATCGCTTTGAAAAAAACAGGAAATGAAGGCTTTGGGTACGATCCAATTTTTCAACCTGAAAATTATACCAAAACATTTGCTGAATTACCACGAGAAGTAAAAAATACCATAGGTCATCGTGGAAAAGCAACTCAGCAACTAATTGATTTTCTGAATTCAACCAAATAATTGTTTAAAATACAACATTTTAGAGTACAAAATTGATATTTCGTGACGTTTTTTTTTGAAGAATTATTCTATTTCTGGTAAAAATGATTTTACACTAAACATAACTTTTTGATAATCAAATCATAACAAATACATAATTCTTAAAAGAGCATTAGTTTATCTGAATAATTAACAGTAATTTTGCACCCTATTTTAAATACACATATGAATAAATTTGAACAATTAGGATTGAATGAATCGTTACTGAAGGCGATTTTAGATCTAGGATTTGAAAATCCGTCAGAGGTACAGGAAAAGGCGATTCCCCTATTATTGGAAAAAGACACAGATATGGTTGCGTTGGCTCAGACAGGGACAGGGAAAACGGCAGCTTTCGGTTTTCCGCTAATTCAAAAGATTGATGCTGACAATAGAAACACACAAGCATTAGTTTTATCGCCAACACGAGAACTTTGTTTACAGATTACCAACGAACTTAAAAACTACGCAAAATACGAGAAAGGTATTAATGTTGTAGCAGTTTACGGCGGGGCTAGTATTACAGAGCAAGCAAGAGAAATAAAAAGAGGAGCACAAATTATTGTGGCTACTCCGGGAAGAATGCAAGACATGATTAACAGAGGATTGGTTAACATTAAAAACATAGATTACTGTGTGCTTGATGAGGCTGACGAAATGTTAAACATGGGATTTTATGACGATATCTGCTCTATTTTATCAGATACTCCAGACGAAAAAAGTACATGGTTGTTCTCTGCAACAATGCCACAAGAGGTTGCCAGAATTGCAAAACAATTCATGAGCGAACCATTAGAAATTACAGTTGGAACTAAAAATTCAGGTTCTGCAACAGTTTCTCACGAATTTTACTTAGTAAATGCACGTGACCGTTACGAAGCTTTAAAACGTTTAGCCGATGCTAACCCGGACATTTTTTCTGTGGTTTTCTGTCGTACTAAAAGAGATACTCAGGCTGTAGCCGAAAAATTAATTGAAGATGGATATAGCGCTGCTGCGTTGCACGGGGATTTATCTCAGGCACAACGTGACGGTGTAATGAAATCGTTCCGTGGAAGACAAATTCAGATGCTTGTTGCTACTGACGTTGCTGCACGTGGAATTGATGTTGATAACGTAACACACGTTGTGAACTACCAATTACCTGATGAAATCGAAACGTACAACCACCGTTCAGGTCGTACCGGTAGAGCTGGAAAATTAGGAACTTCTATTGTAATTGTTACAAAAAGTGAGTTGCGTAAAATTTCTTCTATCGAGAGAATCATCAAACAAAAATTCGAAGAGAAATCTATTCCATCCGGAATCGAAATCTGCGAAATTCAATTATTACACTTAGCAAACAAAATTAAAGATACTGAAGTTGATCACGAAATTGACAACTATTTACCAGCAATCAATAATGTTCTTGAAGGTTTATCTAAAGAAGAATTGATTAAGAAAATGGTATCGGTAGAATTTAACCGTTTCATCGCTTATTACAAAAAGAACAGAGACATTTCAACTCAATCAGGTGAAAGACGCGAAAGAAACGACTCTGAACCAAGAGAATTCAACAACAACGGAGCTGTTCGTTATTTTGTAAACATCGGTTCAAGAGACAACTTCGATTGGATGACCCTTAAAGATTACCTGAAAGAAACATTAGACCTAGGTCGTGATGATGTTTTCAAAGTTGATGTAAAAGAAGGTTTCTCTTTCTTTAACACTGATCCTGAGCATACTGATAAAGTAATGGAAGTATTAAACAACGTACAATTAGAAGGACGTCGTATTAATGTTGAAATTTCTAAAAATGACGGTGGCGGAAGACGTGATCATAACGGACGCAGTGGTGGTGGACGTAGTTCTGGACCAAGACGCGAAGGTTCTGGAGGTTTTGGCCCAAGACGTGAAGGTTCTGGAGGCGGTGGCTTTAGAAGTGACAGAAACTCTGCTCCAAGAGAAGGTGGTTTCAGAAGCGACAGAAATTCATCTGGCCCAAGAAGAGAAGGTGGTTTCAGAAGCTCAGCTCCAAGAAGCGAAGGAAGTTCAGACAGAGCTCCAAGACGCTCTGAAAGCTTTGGTGATTCTTCAAGACCAAGAAGACCAAGAAGAGATTAATACTTTAATATCTTAAAATACAAAATCCCAAATTCCGGACATCATTGGAATTTGGGATTTTTTATATTAAATCCTGCCTCTCTACAGATGAGTTTTACCCCCCTTAACCATGTAATTTAATCTTCCCTATCCCTTTTTATTTAAATACCAAAAGTCACACCGTTGCCTTTGTTAATTTTCTTATAATTATATTCGAAGACTACAAAATATTTAATCGTGATTTACTACTTTTAGAACTTTAAATCAGGATATGAAATATTTCGCAGTTTTCTTTTTCACACTATTATCAGCCATCGGTTTTGCGCAGGACACTGAGTCTGCCGTTCCACAAAGAGTTTCAGGCTACATTATCAACGATAATAGCAAACAACCTCTTTCTAATGTAAATATCATCAACACAAACAAAGTACGTGGTGCAAAATCTGATGCTAAAGGGTATTTTGAAATTGATGTTCAGCTTAACGACACTATTCACTTCTCGATTTTAGGTTTTCAGTCTTTAAGAGTCCGAGTAACCAATGACTGGATTAAAAATAAAGTAACCCGAATTCAGCTTACCGAAAAAGCAATTGCCCTGGAAGAAGTAATTATTGCTCCTTTTAATTTAACCGGTTACCTTGAAGTCGATTCAAAATTAATTCCAACCAAAGAAAATTACCGTTATAGCATTTCCGGTCTTACACAGGGATATGAAGCTGGTGAATATTCTCCAAATGCCTTCGGCAAAGTATTAGGTTCTATCTTCAACCCCGCCGACATGCTCTACAATTTTTTTGGTAAAAATGCGAAAGAGCTCAAGAAGCTGAAAGAAATGCGAAAGGACGATACCGTTCGTACGCTGCTAGAATCAAAATTTGATCGTGAAACCGTCTCTGTACTTTTAGGAATCAGCAAAGACGAAATCCCCGAAATTCTACAACGCTGTAACTATTCAGATTCCTTTATACAAACAGCAAATGATTTACAGATTATGGATGCTATTAGCGGATGTTACGAACAATATAAAGTATTAAAAAGGAATTAAAAAATTACTCTTAGCTTAAAATATACCAAATCCTCAATTTTAAAAATTGGGGATTTTTTTTATTCTATAATCGGGTCAAATAACTTTGCCAACCGTAGTTTCTTCAAATAATTGAAGGTTTTCATTGTTTTTTTGAGTAAATTGGACATTCTACTACTATTAAGGATCCCGTTTACATCAAATAATACCGTGAATACCATGACAGATATTACCCAGAAAATTTTAAATTTTATCGATCTTCAGAAAGGAGAAGAAAATAAAAAATCGGTAATCGAAAACATAACCGGCGCGGTTTCTTTTAGAGGATCCAACATCTGGATTCTTGCCTGCGCCATTATTATTGCCTCTGTGGGACTAAATGTCAACTCTACAGCGGTTATCATTGGCGCCATGCTTATTTCGCCTTTAATGGGGCCTATTGTTGGTGCCGGTTTTGGTTTGGGAATGTATGATTTTGAACTTCTGAAAAAGTCAATGAAAAATCTGCTGATTGCAACAGTTGTAAGCTTAACCACTTCGGCTATTTATTTCTATATTAGTCCATTTAAAGAAGCACAATCCGAATTACTAGCCAGAACTTCTCCAAATATCTATGACATTCTTATCGCCTTTTTTGGTGGTTTAGTAGGTGTAATTGCCGTAACCAGAGTAGAAAAAGGAAATCCCATTCCGGGTGTAGCAATTGCGACAGCCCTTATGCCGCCACTTTGTACAGCCGGTTACGGACTGGCACTTGGAAATTATGCGTACTTTTTTGGTGCCCTTTACCTCTACACCATCAACTGCGTATTCATTTGCATTGCCACTTTTGTGATTGTAAAGTTCTTAAATTATCCCGTTACAAAACAACTGGATCTACAACAGCAAAAGAGAGTAAAATATGGCATTACACTACTCATTTCACTATTAATTGTACCTAGCATCTATTTTGCTTATCAATTGTATGTTCAAAAAAGCTACACTTCCAGAACCGAGTTTTTTATACAAAAGGAATTCCTCGATAAGGACTATCCTATTATTTATAAAAAAATCAAATACAGCACAGCTCCTAAAAGAATTGAGCTGGCTTTTTTAGCCAAAAAATTCACCGATAATGAAATCATCGATCTTAATAAAAAATTAGCCGAATATGATCTTCCAAACACTAAATTGATTATCAGACAAGACACTGTCAATCTAAGAAAAGACATCATGAATCAAATTAACAGCAATCAAAGTGTGGTCGATCAGAAAGACATCTTGATCAATAGTCTTCGAAATCAATTGGCACAATACCAATTCAACACTACACAGATTAACAACGAAGCAAAAATACTTTTCCCCGCTGTTACGTCTTTAAAAATTGGCAATTACAATTTTGAAGAAGAACCCAATAAATCGAAAATAATCCCTGTAGTTCTTTTTCAAAGCAAGAAAAAAATGGACTCAGATACCAAACAGAAAATGAAATTGTGGCTAAAAGAAAGACTTACCAAAGACTCTGTTGAAGTATATCAGCAAAACAACTAATAAATAATAAAAATAGTTCTTACTTTTATCAATGTATCAATCAAATAACTAAAACAGAAAATTATGTCAAAAGGTCAGGATGCTAAGAAAACAGCAAAAAAAGAACCGCTAAAAACGGCTAAAGAAAAGAAAGAAGAAAAAAGGGAAAAGAAAAATTCGCCTAAGCGAGATTAATTTTTAGTCGCAGTTTGCAGTCACAGTTTACAGTCTCAGTTTACAGTCTCAGTTTGCAGTCTCAGTTTACAGTCTCAGCTTACAGTCTCAGTTTGCAGTCTCAGTTTGCAGTCTCAGTTTGCAGTTCTTTAAAACTGAATACTGAGACTGTGACTGAATAACTATAACTTACTATTTAGCCGGAATATTCGAAAGGATTTCCAATACAAATTTCCAGTATTTCTGAGCCGATGAAATACTCGCTCTCTCATCAGGAGAATGCGCCCCGTGAATAGTCGGGCCAAAAGAAATCATATCCATATCCGGATAGTTTGTTCCTAAAATTCCGCACTCCAAACCTGCATGACAAGCTACTACTTTAGGTTTCTCGTTATTTTGTTTCTCATAAATTCCAACCAAAGTATCTAAGATTTCAGAATTTACGTTTGGCGTCCAACCTGGGTAAGAACCCGAAAGTTCCACTTCACAACCTACCAATTCAAAAGCAGAACGCAAAGCATTAGCCAAGTCAAATTTTGAAGTCTCAACAGAAGAACGTGTTAAACATCCAATGGTTATTTCACCATCTTTTACAATTACTCTCGCAATATTATTTGATGTTTCTACCAAATCGTCCATATCGGCACTCATTCTGTATACTCCGTTATGAGCCGCATAAATAGAACGAATAATACCTTCCTGAACCCCTAAATCCATTACTTTCTCCGGTAAGTCGCATTTTACGATTTCAATAGATAAGTTAGGTTCAGTCGTTTTGTATTCTGTCTTAATATCATTGATGATTTCCTGCATATCAAAAATATACGCCTCATCAAACATTTCAGAAATAATTACTTTGGCAACACTTTCTCTCGGAATTGCATTTCTTAAACTTCCTCCATTAATCTCCGCTACCTGCAATCCAAAATTTTCAAAAGCATCAAACAGCAAACGGTTCATAATCTTATTTGCATTCCCTAATCCTTTATTAATATCCATACCTGAATGACCTCCATTAAGCCCTTTTACGGTAATGATATGCCCTACTGATCCTTCCGGAACTTCTTCTTCATTATAAGTTCTTGTAGCAGTTACATCAACCCCTCCAGCACAGCCGATATCAATCTCATCATCTTCTTCTGTATCTAAATTCAAAAGAATCTGTCCTTGTAAAATACCTCCTTTAAGATTTAAAGCTCCGGTCATTCCGGTTTCCTCATCAATTGTAAACAAAGCTTCTATTGCCGGATGCGGAATATCTTTGCTTTCTAAAATTGCCATAATTGTCGCTACTCCCAATCCGTTATCCGCACCAAGTGTTGTACCACGCGCACGAACCCAGTCACCATCAACATACATATCGATTCCCTGAGTATCGAAATCAAAAACAGTATCTGCATTTTTTTGGTGCACCATATCCAAATGCCCCTGCATTACAATTGCTTTGCGATTTTCCATTCCCGGAGTTGCCGGTTTTCTGATGATTACATTTCGAATTTCGTCTTCAAAAGTTTCTAAACCTAAGCTGTTTCCAAAGTCTTTCATAAATTCAATTACACGCTCTTCTTTTTTTGACGGACGTGGAACGGCATTTAAATCGGCAAACTTATTCCATAGCGCCTTTGGTTCCAGATTTCTTATTTCCTGACTCATTATATTTTTGTTTGTAGTTTAACAATTAAGTGCCCCAAAGTTACAAAGTTTAAATGCTTTTTTCGTCACAAATTTCACGAATTAGCATTAATCTGATGGCTAAAAAACAAATTCCGCAAAACGTCTCTTTTTTAGTTCTAATATTGTATTTATATTTACGTAATTCAAAACTAAAATTGTGAAATCGAAATACATCTTGCCCCTATTTCTTGTTGTTCAGATTATCCTTTTAAAAATTCTCCCCTTCTTTCCTGATTTTGTAGAAGGGCTCTACAGCAATAACTTATACGTTAGAATCTCACATTTTTCCAGAATGCTTTTAGGCAAAATTTCATTCTCCGTAGGCGATTGTATTTATGCTATTTTAATTTTATCAGCGATAAGCTGGTTTTGGAAGATTAGAAAAACATGGAAAACAAATTGGAAAGATTATGTTTTAACGATGCTGGGTAAAATTTCAATTTTTTACTTTTTTTTCCATCTCCTTTGGGCTTTCAATTATTATCGCGAACCTCTATTCGAAAAAATGGAAATCACAAAAGAATATAGTGACGCCGACTTATTAGTTTTTACAAAGAAATTAATCTCAAAAACAAACGAAATTCAACTTCTTATAACTAAAAACGACAGCGCTAAAATTGTCTTCCCATACACTCAAAATGAAGCTTTTAGAATGAACTTAAACGGATATGAAAATCTGGCAAAAGAATACCACTATTTCAGCTATGAGATTCCCAGCGTTAAAAAATCGCTCTTTAGCCTGCCATTAACTTATATGGGGTTTGGAGGTTATCTTAATCCGTTCACTAATGAAGCTCAGGTCAATGATTTACTACCTCTGTATAATTTTCCCGTAACGACCTGTCATGAAATGGCACATCAAATGGGATTTGCCAGCGAAAGTGAGTGCAATTTTATTGGGGTTCTGGCTTCGGTTAAAAATGATAATTTGTATTATAAATATTCCGGCTACAGCTTTGCTCTGCGCTATTGTTTAGGAATCTGGCAGGTTAAAAATGAAACTATTTTTAAACAATTAAAAAAACAAATCCATCCGGGAATTCTAAAAAATTATCAGGAAAGCCAGGATTTTTGGAAACAATATGATACTTTTATTGATAAGGGTTTTCACGTTTTCTATGATAATTTTTTAAAAATGAATCATCAGAAAGACGGCTTAGAGAGTTATAGTAAATTTGTAGATTTGATGGTGAATTACTACAAAACCAGAGCATTGTAACGTTTTACCATGAATTATATCAAAGTTTGCAGCCACTGTTTACCGGAATTAAAAAACCTTTTTTCAGCTGCCCTTAATTCCAGACAACCCTAACCCCAGATTTAAGACAAGGATCCATTTAAATCTTTATAATCTGTGGCAACCAAAAAAAAATAAACAGTACCTTGTAACAAAATAGATTGCAACACTACTAATACATTTATGAGCGAAAATCTAGAACAGTCATTTGTTGCGCAATTGCAGGCAAATCAGAATATAATCCACAAAATATGTAGATTATATACTGCCGGCGAAGATGCTCACAAAGATTTGTTTCAGGAAATCACCATTCAGCTCTGGAAAGCGTATCCAAAATTTAGAGGCGACAGCAAATTTTCGACCTGGACGTATCGAGTTGCCTTAAACACCGCTATTACCTTATACCGAAAAACTAAACGAACCGTATCAACCGTAGAATATGAAAGTCATCAGCATTTTATAAAAGATGTTGATTACAATTATGAAGAAGAAGAACAGATTAAATTGATGTACAAAGCGGTTTACCAGCTTAATGACATCGAAAAAGCATTAGTTTTTATGTATTTAGAAGACAAAGATTATCAAGAAATAGCAGAAACCTTAGGAATCAGCGAAGTGAATGCTCGTGTGAAAATGAACAGAATTAAAGGGAAACTTAAAAAAATACTAAATCCTTAAAAATTATTATGAAAGAACTGGATTTATTAAAAAAAGACTGGAAAAAGAACTCGGATTCTTTTGAACAAATATCGGAAAAGGAAATCTACAAAATGATTCACAAAAAGTCGTCTTCAATCGTGAAGTGGATTTTAATTATCAGCATTTTGGAAGTATTGTTTTGGACTTTGTCAAATTACTTTTCAAATGTGGACGCCGATTTAAAAAAGATGAATCATCCTGAGATTATCTTATTTATGGACATTTTAATGTATTTTAATTATGTCGTGATTTTTGTTTTTATTTACTTCTTCTATAAAAACTACAAAACCATAACTACTACTGTTTCTACCAAACTACTAATGAGCAGCATACTAAAAACCCGAAAAACGGTTCAATATTATGTTTGGTACAATTTAGGCATGCTTGTCGTTTCGTCTATCCTCAGCTTTTTCATCGGGTACGTTTACAATCCGGATATGGCAATTATTAGAGAAAAATTAGCCTTAAATGGAAAAGCAATGCTGTTCTCAATCGGCGCATTGGTACTGCTTGTACTGGTTCTTTTCGGAATCTTCTGGGGGATTTACAGATTGCTTTACGGAACGCTGCTGCGCAGGTTATATGCAAATTATAAGGAGTTGAAGAAAATTGATTTCTGATAGGAGGTGCTAAAAAACTAAGGCTCTAAGAAACCAAGTTACTAAGTTTATTTTGAAACTTGAAACTTGAAACTTTGAACCCTGAAACAAAAAAAAAGCAATCTAAAATCTAAAATCAGAAATCTAAAATATCTAGTAATCCCATCTTCTCATTTTATTAAGTTCTTCCTGTACTTTGATTTCTTCGGTTGGAATAACTTTTAAAAATGAAGGATGTTGTTCAATAGCATACTCTACTTTTTCAACAATTTCTTCGATGGTATCGTTCTCATAATCAATCTCAAGAGGTTCCTTGATGATGAAAGACTGTAAAATTCCTTTCTTTTTCAGTCTTAGTCCTTTTTTATCAAAAGAACGACGGAAACCATCAATAACAATTGGAATTACTACAGGTTTGTGCTGTTTTATAATATGTGCCGTACCTTTACGAACTGGTTTAAATGACTTCGTGGTGCCTTGCGGAAATGTAATTACCCAGCCATCTTCGAGTGCAATTCTGATATTTTCGGTGTCATTTGGGTTAACATCACGTTTTTCGGTAACGTCAACACCTTTTGCACGCCAGGTTCTTTCTACTGTAATTGCTCCAACGTAAGCCAAAATTCTTGGCAATAATCCGGCCTGCATGGTTTCTTTGGCAGCAACATAATAAATATTCATTTTTGGCTGCCACAAATATCCGATATTCTTAATAGTATCCTGACGTCCGCTTAAACTTGCGTTAAACACATGAAACATCGCTACAACATCAGCGAAATAGGTTTGGTGATTCGATATAAACAAAACATTTGTATCCGGAAGCGTTTTAATTATTTCCGATCCTTCGATCTGCAATTCGTTAAAACCTCTATATCTTCGGTGAGTCATGGCTCCCAAAATACGGATCAACCATTTCTTGATGAATAATATATGTCCGAAAGGATTTCGTTTAAACAATCCCATAGCTGTCAATTGTATTATTTTATTAGGACGCAAACTTACAAAAATTATTCTTTTACCGATCCTCCAAAACAATTTCTAAAATAAACCGGTAGCACTATGAATATCAAATTGTTAATTTTTATTCTTTATATTTTTTTGTCAAAAGTCGCTTTTAAAACATCTCTCAGTTCACTCAATATCATGGCAGTTGCTCCCCAAACGATATGATTTTGTATGTTAAATGCGGGAACTAAAGCGTTATTTGCGTAAGAAGTTGATAATGTGACTTCAATAACAATTTCATCATTCAAAAAAACAGAGAGCGGTAATTCTATAATACTCGCTACTTCTCTGATATCCGGATAAAATAAAAGCTCTTCTTTGGAAATACCTAAAAAAGGATGCACCAGGAAGTTGCTTGGCGGAATATACATAGGTGTAAATTGTTTGATTAGCTCTATTCTTTCAGGTGCAACGCCTACTTCTTCATGTGTTTCGCGCAAAGCAGTCTCTTCATAATTTGCATCAGTCGTTTCATATTTTCCTCCGGGAAAAGCAATTTGAGACGAATGAACTCCATTATATGCATTTCGGACAATCAATACGAGATGTGTTTTATTGTTTTTTGGATAAAACAACATCATGACCGCTGCAATACGCGGATTTTTATCTTTCAAATCAAGATTCTTCAAGGCTTCGAGGCGTTCTTTTGGAGCCATTTTAATATGAGCCAATTCCGCCGGCAATACTGCCGGAATTAAATCAGGAACATATTGTAAAAAGTCTTGAAAATCCATAAGCAAAGTTTATTTTTGTACTTTTAAATAAAATATAAATATAGTCTAGAAAACGCGGTTCTACAAGTTTTCTAAAATCAAGTCTTAAAAATGTACAGTAAAGAAGAATCACAAAAGATAAAAAGAGAATTCTGGGTGGCATTCGCCGAAAAATATCCTCGTAAATGGGTACTTTACGATACCAAAATTAAAGATTTTTCCTTTAAATTTTATGTAGATAATAAAAAAGCACAGGTTCTAATTGATATCGAACAAAGAAGCGATGAAAAACGAAATGCTTACTTTGAAAAAATTGAAGCATTAAAAAATATACTGGAGGAAGAATTCATTAAAGATTTGGTTTTCGAAAAAAACTACACTCTTGAAAGCGGTAAAACGATCAGTCGAATTTGGATCGAAAAATTAGGGGTTGGATTTAGCAATCGCAATAACTGGGATACTATTTTCGATTTCTTTAACGAAAAAATGCATGCTTTGGAAATGTTTTATCCGGAATATGATGAGTTTATTAAGGATATTGATTCTTAAGAGAAAGATGCTAAGGCTCTAAGTGGCTAAGGTTCTAAGAAAACATATTAACTCTTGAAATGTTTTATCCGGAATATGATGAGTTTATTAAGGATATCGATTCTTAAGAGAAAGATGCTAAGGCTCTAAGTGGCTAAGGTTCTAAGTTGCTAAGGTTCTAAGCTGATAAGACTCTAAGAAAGTTTACTAACTTAGTAGCTTAGAACCTTAGCCACTCAGAACCTCAAACTACACACTAACCATATTATACACAATAATACGGTCGTTGTAGTTGATGTAAAGCTGTTTGCGGAAATCCTGTTTTTTTCGGGTGATGATAGATAATTTACAGGCTTTGCCGTCATTGTCTTTACACATAAAAGAATAGACAATATCGGTATCATTTTCTTCCCTCTCCATGTAATCCAAAATACTAAAAAGCTGTATTTCCTGCGAGTAGACCACAATTCTGTGTTTATTGGTATCCAAAATTACCGAAAGGTTAACCAAATCAAGATCGGACCATTCTCCCCATTTGCCTTTTTCATTTTTCTCCAGGACACTAAAACCCGATGTTTTGAACTGGTAAGACTGACTAAAAGTTTGCTGTAAACCAAGTCCCAAAAAAGATAAAAGTATAAAAGTGCGTATAGAATTCATATTGTATTTCTTGGGGGTAATTTAGAACTCAAATTTAGCCTTTTCCTGGCAGGCAGCTTCAAAATCGGACATCATTTGTTGAACAATTTGCTCTACCGGCAAAATTTCATGAATTAATCCTGCAATTTGACCTATTTCAAGTTCTCCTTCTTCAAGATCTCCTTCAAACATTCCTTTTTTAGCTCTGGCTCTTCCTAAAAGCTGCACCAAATCATCCTTTGAAGGACATTTTTCATACAATTCCTGAACGTCCTGATAGAATTTATTCTTAACCAATCGAACAGGTGCCAGTTCTTTTAAAGTTAGTTGTGTATCTCCTTCTTTAACCTTAACGATCGTTTCTTTAAAGTTATCATGTGCCGAAGATTCGATCGAAGCTGCAAAACGACTTCCCACCTGAACGCCATCGGCTCCTAAAATCATTGCAGCAAGCATTCCTCTGCCTGTTGCAATTCCACCTGCAGCAATAAGAGGTATCTGAACTTTCTCTTTCACCATCGGGATTAAAGTTAAGGTTGTCGTTTCGTCACGTCCATTGTGTCCTCCTGCTTCAAATCCTTCGGCGACAATAGCATCAACACCTGCCTCCTGCGCTTTTAAAGCAAAAACAGTGCTGCTCACTACATGTACGACTGTAATTCCTTTTTCTTTTAAAAACGAAGTCCACGTTTTTGGATTTCCGGCCGAAGTAAAAACAATTTTCACTCCTTCTTCTACCACAATATTTATTATTTCTTCGATATTGGGATACAGCATCGGAATGTTAACTCCAAATGGCTTACTGGTCGCTTTTTGGCATTTCTGAATATGTTCACGTAAAACTTCGGGATACATAGAACCTGCTCCAATTAAACCTAAACCTCCCGCATTACTTACTGCTGCTGCTAATTTATAACCGCTGTTCCAGATCATTCCTCCCTGAATAATTGGGTATTTGATCTTAAAAAGTTGTGTAATTCTGTTCATTCAAAAATGTAATTATTGTTTAATTATCTTTCCTGTTTTATGAAGACCATCTGCATCAAAAGTATAAAAATACAATCCGCTTTTTAGTCCTTCAACAGAAAGAATAGGGTTTTGATTTGTAATTTGTTTTTCGATTAGCTTTTGCCCCAGAACAGAGTACACAGAAACAGAAGCGGTACTGTTTTCAAACAAAAAGGAAATCGCAGTCTTAGTTGGATTTGGAAAAACAGAAAAAACTTCCCCTAAAGACTTGAAATCTTCCACTCCTAAAGTGGCTCCAAAATTAGGAATTCCGTAACCATAATTATTATTTGGTGCCGTATATCGATCAGAAGACTGCAATATCATCTGCCTAATTTCTTTATTCGTTTTGGATGGGAAAGCCTGCCATAAACAAGCAATCATTCCCGCCATAATTGGACAAGAAAATGAAGTTCCATTTATTGTTGTAATATTCCCCCCGCTATCAGATACAACAGCAGCCGTACCTTGTGCCATAACATCCGGTTTAATTCTTCCGTCATAACTTGGTCCTATCGAACTAAAACCTGATCTAACTTTTGAAGAAGTTACAGCACCTACTGTAATTACCGAAACAGCATCTGCAGGTCCTCCAATATGAGGTTCAGTTGTAGCTCCTTCATTTCCTGCCGAAGCCACCACGATTATTCCTTTATTAAAAGCCATTTCGGCACCACGGGAGATAAAATTAGTCACCCCGTTCATATCGCTATAAGCATGCGTGTAGTTTGGATTGTCAAATTCAAAATACCCCAAAGAAGTTGTAATAATATCAGCTCCTACACGGTCTGCTTCTTCTGCTGCCTCTACCCAATACGATTCTTCTACCGGATTCTCAGTAGCATCATATTCGGTGATGTATAAATAATACGAAGCATCAGGAGCAGTACCTACCAGAGCATTTTCTTTATAACCGCCCATTGTCGAAAGTACCATTGTTCCGTGGCTGTCTCCTGAATAAAAATTGGCATTTCTATTGACATAATCGTACCCTCCTAAAATCTGATTATTATCGATTAATTTCTTAAACGGTAAAGTTGTATTAACTCCCGGAAAACCTGCATCTAAAACGGCAATTACTTTTCCTGAGCCGGTTTTATTCTGTTGGTGCAGCACTTTTCCATTCAGCATTTCTATCTGCCCTCCTGAAGTTCCGTACGCATAATCCGTTTTTGATTTCAGTTTGTCTTTTACCTGACTTATCTTATTCTCAGTTACTTTTTTAGCAGTTGTATTCAGATTTTTATTGGCAAAAAACACTTTATCGACAAATGACAGCGCTGTAAGTGCTGTAATATCGGTTTGAGTTCCTCTAATATGAAGTGCATTTAGCCATTTCGATTTTGCCATAATAGTTATCCCCGAACTCGATCTAACCTGATTGATATAAGAGTCCTCTACAGGTGCATCGGTAAGATCTAACGCAATATTTTGATTGGCTCTTCGATCTAAGGCACGCTGTGTCAAAATTGTAAGCGGAGCATTAAGAGATGCCTGTGCGTTGGGTTTGTTTTTAAAGTATACCCATGCCTCTTCCTGCGAAAACACCGCGGAAGAAAAAATCAACAACAAAAAGACAAAATAGTGCTTCATGATTACTTTTTTAAAGGTGAAACCTCCGTAAAAAAGTATAAAGCTAAGAAATTACTCCCGAACCAACTAATTCATTTTCTAAATACCACGCTACAAACTGACCTTCAGTAATGGCGGACTGAGCTTCCTCAAAGCGAACATACATTCCGTTTTCAAACTGATACAAGATTGCTTTCTGTAGTGGCTGACGGTAACGAATTCTTGCCATCACTTCCATTTGCTCACCTTCCTTCAATTTCAAATCTTCGCGAACCCAGTGTACTTCAGAATTCCCCACAAACAATGCCTTTTTGAATAAGCCCGGATGATTACTCGTTAAACCGGTATAAATGGTATTCGTATCAACATCCGTAGCAATTACAAATAATGGATCTGTAGTACCGCCAACATTTAAGCCCTTTCTTTGTCCGTTTGTAAAATAATGCGCTCCCTGATGTTTGCCCATTATTTTACCCATCGTTGGAAGATAATTTAGTTTTTGAGATTCTACTTTCAATTCGTCTTCCAGAGAAATTCCTTCCGGCTTTTCAATCGTATAGATTGGGTCGTTTTTATCAATTTGAACAATAAGACCTTCTTTTGGTTGTAATTTTTGCTGCAAAAACTCCGGCAAACGTACTTTACCAATAAAACAAAGCCCTTGTGAATCTTTCTTTTCGGCCGTAACCAATTCCATTTCAGCAGCGATTTCCCTAACCTCAGGTTTAGTCAATGCTCCAATTGGAAATAATGCTTTGGATAATTGTTCCTGAGACAACTGACACAAAAAGTACGACTGATCTTTGTTCACATCATTTCCGGCAACTAATTGATAAACCGTTTTTCCGTCGACTTCAATTTCGCTTTTTTGGCAGTAATGCCCGGTCGCCACATAATCGGCTCCAAGACTTAGAGCGATTTTCATAAAAACATCAAACTTGATTTCGCGGTTACAAAGCACGTCCGGATTTGGGGTTCTTCCTTTTTCGTATTCGTTGAACATATAATCAACGATTTTCTCTTTGTATTCTTCGCTTAAATCAACAGTTTGAAACGGTATACCGAGTTTTTCCGCTACCAATAAAGCATCATTGCTATCTTCTAACCATGGGCATTCATTAGAAATCGTAACCGAATCATCGTGCCAGTTTTTCATAAAAAGGCCAATAACTTCATATCCTTGTTGCTGCAATAAATAGGCAGCAACACTTGAATCTACTCCTCCGGAAAGTCCAACAACTACACGTTTCATTCTAAATTGTTTATGTTTTTACAAGGCTGCAAAGATAAGCCCTATTTTTGAAAATCGCAGTAGTTTTTGATTAGTTTATACAATGCCGCTGTAAATAAAACTTATTACTTTCTAACAAATTTATGCGTGATTAATTTGCCCTCTCTCATTTCACTAAGAAAATAAATACCGCTGGATAAATTTTCAACATTTAGTATGTCCTCTATATTAGCCTTCACTTTAAATGTTGTTATAGTTTTCCCTAATATTGTAATGAGGCTTAAAGTCGCATCGTGATCCGATCTAATCGTTATAATCTTATTACTTGGATTGGGATATATCACAAAGTTTAAGTTTTTATCAAATGATACGGTGTTCAGGTTATTGTTTGGAACAGTTCCGGAAATAGTATAACTTCCGATAGAACCATATGCTGAGTATCCTCCATTGGTTGCATCTCCGGCCCCGATACCATTAATACTAATAAAATACTTGCCTGCCGTCAGATTTACATCCATTGAAGCATTTAACTTTAAAGGATCAGAATCCCAATATTGTCCCATTTCTACACCTTCGGAATTATATAATTTAATTGAAAGATGGAGATTACCAACATTAGTCTTTGCACTTGTATTGGCGGTAATACGAACATTTCCTCCTGTAGTAGTAAATGCAAAGAAATCATTATCTCCTTCTTTTTCGATTATACCTTCTTTTTGAGTAATCTTTCCTTTATTATCCAAAGTTAAACTAAATGCTGAAGAAGGACCATTACCATAGTCATCGGCTCTATACGCTGCTACTCCAAATCCAACAAAACCAGGGGGAGAGCCAAAACTAGAAATTATAGCAACGTCATCTTCATTATTATTTGCACTATTATACTCTCCTTTGCTCCATTGTGTAATAGGTCTGTTATAACCAGCTCCCATAATTGGCGCCCAAGAAGTTCCGTTTATTCCTGCAAAATACTCTTCCTTTGGAGAAATGCGCCCATCATGCTCTAAACCAAAAGTATGACCTATTTCGTGCGAAGCAGCTTCTCCCCCACGTTTAGCACTAGAAACATTAAAACACCAGGCCGGAAGCCCATAACCAAAGGATCCTATATAGGCTACACCTCCACTTCCCGGAGCTGCTGTATTTGTCGGAGTTACTACTACACGCAGCCTTAAACTTTCTTTATACTTATTGTATACTTCTTCACTTGTTGTTATATTCAAATTAAACGGTTTATAATCTTCTGAAACTATTTCAAAAAATTGCAATATATCTGCATCACTCATTCCGGATGGAGCTGCATCAATTGCGTTACCATTATTCCACTTATTTCCCGCGGGCAAGTAATGTCCGTCAAAATCTAATAATACACAACTGCGTCCACCTGGCAAGCTCTCTAAATTTAATAACGCAGCACTAATTTTACCTGAACTGTTTTTTGATGTTTCGCTTCCTCCCTGGGGTATATTTTCGTAATCTATACAAATCAAAGAATTGATATCAACTTTTGACACATAAGCTTTTCCTTGAAAATCAGAAGAGTACTTATATGCTTCTCTTTCTTTTTTTAAAATAATGTGTCCTTCCAGAGATTGATCTGTTACTTTGATAAAAAAAGAGGATTCTGGCACATTCTTGATTTCTCCAATCAAAAATTCACCTGAAACTGTTGATTCCTTATAATTCACTTTTCCGGTAAACTTTTCCGAACCAACAATTTGAAGAGAAATGCTTTTCATTTCACCTTTTTTATTAGAACCATCAGAATGATTCTTCGTAAGCTCTTTTTTGAGATTACTCATAAAACCATCACATGTACCCAAAGAAGTCTGGGAAATAACAACATTATTAAAAAGAACATTTAACAATAAAGTCACTACAATTTTGTACCTATTATTCATACTTAATTATTTTTTCACTACAGGAATTTCAAAAAAACTCTAAATCAATTACAACCTTATGTAGCTACAATCGATAATACAAATGTAGTCTTTTATTTACAATAAACATAAGAGATCAAAAAATTAACTCCCTATAGACAACGCAACACTAAAAAGTTCTCATTGAACGAAACCTATTTAAATTGAAAGATTACTCCCGGAACTTTCCTCAAAATGAGACAACAAAAAAGTCCGCAAAGCGGACTGATATAACTTACTCGGCCTTAGGTTTTGAATCGGCCTGATAACTACTTTTAGGATCACTCATATTAACTTCCTTCGTTAATTTTCCTTTAAAGTAAAACTGCCACATTCCGGATTTCTTCCCTCTGGTAAATTTTCCTTTAGAAGCTACTACTCCATCAGAGTCATAAAAAACAGCATCGCCATTGTATTCGTTATTCTTAAAAGTACTTTGTTCCAATAGAATTCCGTTTTGCCCGTACTTCTTATAAACCCCCTCTTTCAAACCTTCTTTATAAGTCATTTCCTCGGCAATTTTAGAATCTGCATAAAAAACAGTTCTTACTCCTTCTAATTTTCCGGCTTTGTATTTTTCAAGTGTCATAATTGCTTTCGAAGCCTTATGATAGTACTTCCACTCACCTTCACGCGATTTTCCGATTTCCTTACCTTCGCTTACTTTATTTTTATTCTGATCGTAAAAAATAGTATACGAACTTCCATCGTTTGCTGTAAAATCACGAGTTGCGACAACATCTCCTTTTTTAGTATCATCAAAAAATTTAAACACTCCGGTTTCTTTTCCGTGACTAAAAGTTCCTTCATAACGAGGACGTTTAGAAACTTCATAAATTCCTTTCCAAACTCCGTCTTTTTTCCCGTTAGCATCCGATTTATTAACCTCCTGCGCTACTGCAAAAAAGGTGTTTAATAAAAGTAATCCGGCTATTATTTTTTTAGAAATCATATCTATTATATTCTATTTTAAACTTTAACGATTCTGACTTTGATTAAGTATATTTCAGATATAAAAAAATCCCGAAGAATCGAGATTTTTTTATTGGTGTTATTTCTTTTTATTCTGAGCTTTCGCAGCTTCTTGCTGTTCCATTACTTCCTGAAGACGTTGTTGAAACTTACTTTGCTTTTTAGGCTCTTTTAATTTATTTTCCTGAATCTGAGCGTGAATTTTATCACTATCCACAATGTAATTTTTAATTACATACATGATTCCGATTGTAATTAAGTTTGAAATAAAGTTATACAAACTCAATCCGGCACCATAACTATTGAAGAAAATTAACATCATTAATGGCGACACATAAATCATGATTTTCATCATTTTTGCCATATCCGGCATACCTTCTTGCTGAGGCGCTGCCATTTGCTGATCTCCGGATGTCATTTTCATGTAGAAGAAAATCGCAATTGCTGCCAAAATTGGGAACAAACTGATATGATCTCCATACAACGGAATGTGGAATGGTAATTTTACAACAGCGTCAAAAGAAGACAAATCGTCTGCCCAAAGGAAACCTTTTTGTCTTAACTCAAAAGCTGAAGGAAAGAACTGGAATGAAGCATACATAAAAGGAAGCTGAATCAAGGCCGGAATACATCCTGCCATTGGGTTTACTCCTGCTTTGTTGTACAGTTTCATCGTTTCCTGTTGTTTTTTCATTGGGTCTTTTTTGAATTTTTCTCCCAATTCTGTAATCTCCGGACGTAAAACTTTCATTTTAGCCTGAGACAGGAATGACTTATAGGTAATTGGCGACATCGCCAATTTAATAATAATCGTAAAGATGATAATCGCAATTCCTAATGATAATCCAATTGTCGAGCTTAAGAATCCAAACAACGGAATAAAAATCAATCGGTTGATCCAACCAAAAATACCCCAACCTAATGGAATGATTTTTTGAAAATTCTTATCGTATGATTTTAGGACTTTATAATCTGCCGGTCCAAAATACCATTGCATTTTATAATCAATTTCCCCATTAGAGAATGCTAAAGGAACATTTGTTTTAAACTGTTTCGTAAAAACAGTATCTATCTTTTCATCATTCACTAAATTAGTTGATTCTAACTTTGATGTTGTGAATGGTTTATCCGTTACTAGTATAGAGGTAAAGAAATGTTGTTTATAAGCTATAAAACTAACTTTTTCAACGGTTTCTTCTTCATGTTTTCCTAAACCTGCATAGTTTATTTTACCATCTTCATGCTCATAATAAATTTCAGCATAACGGTTTTCATACGAAATACTTTTTTCGTTTCTGTACGTTTTTAAATCCCACTGTAAATCTAATGGCTTTCCAGTATTTAAAACTTTGTTTAATCCCTGAGAACGAACATCAAAACCAATTAAATAATCATTTGGCTTAAGAACATATTTGTATTCTAAGAATTCATTAACACCTGCTTTCAAACGCATTGTTAAAATTTGATCTGCACCATTTTTAGTTAGCGTAGGTTCAAAAAATAAATCTTTAGAGTTTAAAGTTCTGTTATCCGCAGTTTGCAACTGAATGTTTAAACTAGCATTATTGTCTTTAATCAATTCAACTAATTGTCCTGAATTTTTTTCAAACTTTTTGAACTCTTTCAACGTAGCTTCTACTATATAACCACCTTTGTTAGCGATTTTAAGTTTAATCTTTTCGTTTTCAATAGTTGTAAAACCTTCTTTAGCAGAAGGTAGTGTAGCTGAATAAGCAAAACCACCTAATGTTTTTTGTAATTGTGCCAACTGCACTGTATCACCAGGAGTTGTAGCTGCAGCAACCGGTAAAACAGCTGTTTTAGTTTTATCCGCTTTCGCTTGTGCTTCTTGCTTGGCAATTAGTTCTTTTTTGGCTTTTTCAGCAGCAATCTCTTTATCAGAAGGCTGATTTTGGTACATAATCCAAATCAAAATTCCAAATATCAATACAAAACCAATGATTGAATTAAGATCAAATTTTTTTTCTTCCATTACAGTTTAAAAAGTTATTCGTTAAAAAGGTATTAGTGCTGAATTAGATTCAAACGTTACACTTTTCAGAATATTAATTATTATTTTTTATGCGCATTCACTGCAGCAGCCACAAAGTTTACAAAAATCGGATGTGGATTTGCTACTGTACTTTTGTATTCAGGATGGTATTGTACTCCAATGAAAAACGGGTGATTTTCAAGTTCTACAATTTCTACCAAACCTGTATCCGGGTTTACCCCTGAAGCTTTCAAACCTGCATTTTGCAGTTCATCAGCATATTTGTTATTGTATTCATAACGGTGACGGTGACGCTCTGAAATTGTTTTCTGACCGTAGATTTTATACGCCAGCGTATCAGGTTTGATATCACATTTCCACGCTCCTAAACGCATGGTTCCGCCTTTATCTGTCACTGTTTTTTGCTCTTCCATCAAATTCACCACCGGATGAGGCGTTTTATCGTTCATCTCAGTAGAGTTCGCCTCTTTGTAACCCAAAATATTTCTTGAATATTCGATTACAGACATTTGCATTCCTAAACAAATTCCGAAAAACGGAATGTTGTTTTCACGTACATAACGTACGGCTTCGATTTTACCTTCAATACCTCTTTCTCCAAAACCAGGAGCAACCAGAACTCCATCCAGACCTGCTAATTTTTCTACAATATTTTCAGCATTAATATGTTCTGAATGTATCGAAATTACATTTACTTTCGTTTCGTTTGCTGCACCTGCATGTATGAATGCTTCTAAAATAGATTTATAACAATCCTGCATTTCTACATATTTTCCAACCAAACCAATATTTACAGTATGTTTTGGATTTTTCAGTCTTTTCAAAAAGGTATTCCAGTTTTTAAGATCCGGTAATGCTTTTTTAGGCAAATCTAATTTTTTCAAAGCCACTACATCTAATCCTTCTTCAAGCATTAAATTTGGAACTTCATATATGGTTGAAGCATCAATGGACTGAATAACCGCTTCTTTCTTAACATTGCAAAACAAAGCCAGTTTTTGACGCAGTTCCTGAGACAATTCATGCTCAGTTCTACAAACCAAAATATCAGCTTTGATACCACTTTCCATCAAAGTTTTTACAGAGTGCTGTGTTGGTTTTGTTTTCAACTCACCCGCAGCAGCCAAATATGGAACCAATGTTAAATGAATAACGATTCCGTTATTTTCACCCAACTCCCACACCAACTGACGAACAGATTCTATATAAGGTAATGATTCGATATCACCAACAGTTCCACCGATTTCAGTAATTACAATGTCATAATCGCCGGATTTACCCAACAATTGCATTCTGTCTTTGATTTCGTTTGTAATATGAGGAACTACCTGAACTGTTTTTCCTAAAAACTCTCCTCTTCTTTCTTTTTCGATTACAGAAAGATATACTCTTCCAGTTGTAACGTTATTCGCCTGAGAGGTAGGAACGTTCAAAAAACGCTCGTAATGACCTAAATCTAAATCTGTTTCAGCACCATCATCCGTTACATAACATTCTCCGTGCTCGTATGGATTCAACGTACCCGGATCGACATTGATATACGGATCAAATTTCTGAATAGTTGTACGGTATCCTCTTCCTTGTAACAATTTTGCTAAAGATGCCGCGATAATTCCTTTTCCTAACGAAGAAGTCACACCGCCTGTAACAAAAATATATTTTGTTTGATTCATTCTGTTGTTGTTTGTATGTAGTTGTGTAAAAAACTTGGCAAAAGTACAAATTTAATTAGACAATTTATCAATTCACGAATGAGATAATTTTTAATTTTTTAAGCACATTTTATTTTAAATACTTTACCAATCAATTATTTTATCAAAATGAGTGTTTTTTATCACTACTAACTAAAAATCCATAAGTAAAGCCTAAAAATACAAACTAATTAATTTCTAGTATGGAAGTATCAAATTATAAAAACAAAAAAGAAAAGAAACTGCACTTACCGAAATATCAAAGACTAATACAATTTTAAATAGGAAAAAAGAAATGATGCCATTGATAAAAAATCTCGCAATAAGCTGAAACAAAAAGAAACCAAAGATTTTTATACTAAATTGATTGTAAATAATCGCTTCTCGAAAATGAAACCGAAGTATTTGAGAAAAAGCCCTTGTAAGCCCTCGACTTTTACAATATACCACTGGCAATCCTTCGCAGGATGAACGTAAACCAAAATTTAAATATGGGAGAAAAAAGCAATAAAAAAAGATAAACATAATTATGACGATCAAAATTACGTTTATCTTTTTATAAGAATCAATTCCTTGATAAACCATCATTTATACAAGAAATTATTTTACAGTAGCCTCAATTGTAGTAGTATCTACCTGTACTTTTATATTCAAAGAATCATCTGTTTTTATTTGTTCCACTTTAGCAGAATCTAAAGCTCTTTTGATTTCATCTTTATGTTCTAAAGCAAGAGAACCTATTGAACCAACAAAAACAGCAATCCAGATAATAACAAAAACTGTTGCTGCAATTCCCAGATATAATCCGGCTTTTGGTAAAGAAGTTGAGGCATTTTCTTTTTTTGCCTGGTTTAAAGCAATTGCTCCAAATACTATTGCAAGAATTCCAAATAAAACTGCAATAAAACCAAAGCAAGGAATAAATGCTGCTAATACACCGATAATACCAAAAATTAAAGCGATAATACCTAATGACTGACCAGCATTTGAAGAAGGTGAATTGTTTTCCATAAAAAATTGTTTTTGTTAGTTCTGACAAAATTAGAAAACGACTTACACAAACTGAAACTAACCGACCTAAGTTATCAACAATTAAATTAACCTGCTTTTTCTGAGTTTAAGATTAACTATTTGTTAAATCTATTTAAGCCTATATCTTAAATTATCGAAGAAACGTTCAATCAATCGTCTGTCTTCAGTAATAACCTCAGCGGTTCCTTTGGCTTCAGCGTGAAAATTCAATTCAACTCCGTAATTCGTTTTTAATCCGTTAGGCAAGTCTATATCTACAAGATAAGAGTTGATTTTATTCTGATTATCTGAAAGCGTTTGTTGATTAGTAACCAATGAAATTCTCTTAACTTTTCCTTTTATAGAACCGTATTCGTTAAAAGGATAATTGTTCAGTTTTACGATTACCCCTTGTCCGACTTTAACTTTTCCCGAACCATTTTCCGGCAAATTTACCTGACCAATCATTTGATTGTTATCAGGTACAATCTTAAACAATTCCTGCCCTGACTGAATATAATCGTTGTTTTTAAGAAAATTTAAAAAATATACTTTACCATTTATAGGAGTAACAAAAACATAAGTACGCTCCCATTTTTTAATAGCCTCAAGTAAGTCATAGTAACTATTAAACAGGTTTATGATAATCTCTCGTTCCTTGGTTGCTTTTTCGATAGCAATCACTTGAGCTTTATTCTGAGCTTCATTGATTTGGTAATCTGTCGTATTGATTTCTTTGTCGATTGCGTTATAATCCAGCTCGCTGTTAGCTTTTGCAATAATAGAATGCTCAATATCTGCTTTGGAAGTCACATTTTTAGTGTATAAAAGTGAATCTTTCCTGAAAAGACTTTTAGAAGTCGTGTATTTTACCTTTTGATTCTGATAATCATTCTTTAACTGATCTAACTTTTTAATCTGAAGTCTGAGTAACTTTTGATTTATTCCCTTTTGAACTTCATAAGGCTGTTGAACGTTATAATCCAGATATTGATACAGTGAATTTAAGTAATTGAAATATTTGTTGCTCATTTCTCCCAGAGCTAAGTTTTCAGGAAAAAAATGCCTATGCTCTTTGTACGTAATATTTTGTATATTTACTTTACGAAGTATCTGCTCCAATGATTGAACATCTTTTAGGTTTGCTTCATTTTGTATGTAAGCAATATAGGTTCCTGTTTTTACTTCGGCTCCTGATTTATTTTGTATCAATATAATATTCCCAGCTATTGAGGATACTAGTTTAACTGGAGCTTGTCGTGTGTTGATTACAATTTGACCTGACAATACTGAAGGATATTTTATAAGCCATCCGAACAAAAATAGGAGCAGAACCAATCCTATGACAATACAACTAATTGTTGTGCCAAATTTCGTTGGCATTTTTTCTATTATTGAAACAACCTCTTCTGTTCTATTTTCGTTGAGTGTTTTATGAAATCCTTTACTAACCATTTACAGCACCTCCTATTTGCGTTTTTACCAATTGATAATAGTGTCCGTTCTCTCGTGTCATCAGCATTTCATGGTTTCCAATTTCAGTAATAAAGCCATTTTTAAGCACTATAATTTGATCTGCTTTTCGGATAGTACTCAGTCGGTGTGCTACGACAATTACCGTCTTGTTTTTAAATATTTCTTCTAGAGCTGTTACAATTTTTTGTTCATTAATAACATCCAATGAATTGGTCGCCTCATCAAAAAATAAATAATCCGGGTTTTTATAGAGTGCTCTTGCAATCAACACCCGTTGCTTTTGTCCGCCACTCAACCCTCTTCCGTTTTCTCCCATCATCGTTTGATAACCTTTGGGCATGGCTTCAATCTCCGCAGCTATATTAGCCGCTGTTACTGCTTTCTTTAAACGCTCATAATCTACGTTTTCATCATCCAAGACGATGTTATTTTGAATGGTGTCACTAAAAATCTTACCGTCTTGCATGACAGCACCACAACTTTCTCTCCATTGTTTTAAATTAATATTCTGAATGTTAAGATTTCCCATAACCAATTCACCATGTGTAGGTTTGTACAATCTTAAAATAAGTTTTAACAAAGTTGTTTTACCACTACCACTGTCACCAACAATTGCTGTTACTTTTCCTTCAGGAATTATTAACGAAACATTACTCAAAATATAATCGCCATTGCGGCTATATTGAAAACTTACATTTCGTAAAAACAAGCTTTTATCTTCCGGCAGCCTGATATTATTATTAACCTCATTTTCTTCCTCATTCTCCAATTCATGTATTTCATTCAATCTTAAAAAACTAATTTTGGCATATTGTGCCGACTGTACAAAAGAGATAAACTGCATAATCGGGCCATTTAACATCCCGATTATGAACTGAGTAGAAATCATGACCCCAAAAGTAATATCTCCCTTTATTACTGCTTTTGCACAATAAAACGTAATAATTAAATTGGTTAGCTGATTGATAAACTGTGCACCCAAGTTTTGAGCATTAGTGATGCGTAATATTTTTTGATCTATTTTAAATAGTTGTACCTGCAGCGCTTCCCATTTCCATCTTTTTTGTTTTTCGTAATTGTTTATTTTAATATCCTGAATACTTCCGATTGTCTCTACCCAGTAGCTTTGATTTTTAGTGTGAATATCAAAATACTCCCAATCCAGTTTTTTCCTGAACTGGAGAAAAAACAAAACCCACAAAATAAACAATAGACTTCCAACAACATAAATGAGACACAAAACAGGACTATACACAAACAGAATGATTCCAAAAATAAAAAAGGTTAAAATCGAAAATAAAAAATTGAGCGAGTTGTTCATGATAAAATCCCGAATACGCTCATGATCCTGTGCTCGCTGCAAAATATCCCCAATTAGTTTATTTTCAAAAAACGTAATAGGCAGTTTCATTAGCTTAATGAGATAATCCGATATCAAAGAAATATTGATTCTTGACGTAAGATGCAATAATATCCAATCACGAATCATATTACTCAATAACATACTAACAATAATCGTAATGTTTGCTATTAAAACCAGGTCGATAAAATCCAAATCATTGGTTTGAATTCCCACATCAATAACTGCTTTAGAAATAAAAGGTAAAAAGGCCTGTAACATGGTAACTATTAGCATTACCACAAACAAGTTTATAAAGCTTTTTTTGTAGGGTGTAAAATAGCCCAAAAAATTCTCTAAGGTCTTACGTCTTTCTAACTTATCATTTATGGAACGTTGCCTAAAATCGGCCATGGGTTCGATAGCCAAAACGGCTCCGTTCTTTGACTTTTTTAGCCAGCCTTGCTTAAAATCTTCAAATGAATACTTCACTAAGCCCTTTGCCGGATCTGAAACCCATACCTGATTACGCGTTATTTTATACACTACAATAAAATGCCCTTCTTGCCAGTGCGCTATACAAGGCAGGGGCAATGTTTGCAAGATCTCAAAGTCGACTTTAATACTTTTTGTTCGCAGACTAATAGCCTCACAAGCATCACTCAAGTCCAAAAAACTAACGCCTTCTCGTGTAATACCACACAAATCGCGTAAAAAAGGCAGACTATAAAACCTGCCGTAATATTTGGCTATTATTTTTACACAAGTCGGGCCACAATCTTTAGTATCGAGCTGAAACTCGTGAGGAAAATTAAACATTCTAATTTATTTTTTCATATTTTCTTAGAAGGATACATACTATCCAATGCTTTTTTTGGCATTACATCTTTCAACCTTTTTCTATAAGAAATTGTATAAGGACCAACTATCCATCTAGTAAGATTAGATCTCAAATGAAAATTATAAATAAGTAACTCTTCATATCTCCTTTTGTATATCATTTGCTCTATTCGTTTAAAAGCATTTTTATCATTCCTGTACTCTCTATAATTTGTTCCATATGATACACTCCACATTCTATTGGCAGTATTTATATCAGTTCTATCATTTTGCTTTAATTGAATCAAAACTCCCCTAGTATCATTTATAAAATGAGATTCGAAACCTATTATATTTAGCTCTTCATCAATTACTTCATACAAACTATCTAACTTCTCTTTATAATCAACTTTAAGAAATTTTTTATCATAATCAATACTATCATTTGGAGGCATATAAGAAAGTAAACTGAGTGTATCTGCATATGATTCCGGTAAACCTATATCTGCTTTTAACTCACTAAACTCATCTTTCTTATCTTCCTCTATTTTTGTTTCAATCTTAAATTTCTCTTTGCAAGAAACCATACAACACAATACTAAAATTATATAACCAACTTTCATATATTACTTTTTAAGACCTAATTCTATAAGTTCTTTATTTGCTTGTTCTGGAGTTAATAATCTTCCATTAATAAATGCCTGAGCTTCAAAATACCTTCTTTCCATCAATCCTTTTTTTGGATCCGCATTTAGATAAGCATTTTTTATTGTATTATTTGCTGTCTCGACATCACCTGTTTTTAACGCATTCAAAACACTTGTTACTATACTATATTTATCAGTGCCAGCATTAAAAGCCATATCTGCCAATGCGAAATACTGATTTCGAGTTATTTTATTCCCTAAATCCATGTTTTCAATTTTTTGATTTAAACTATTTTGCGTATTTACTAAATCAATAGCTAAAAAAAATAATAGCATCATTCATACTAATTTTTTTCATATCATTTGCTCTTATTGGGCCTGTATGAAGCAAGTGCCCAAAACCTATTGTAGTATTACCTGCGGAACTTCCATCCTTATCATAAACTGATAAAGATAGCTTTTCATATAATGCAATTGCTATTGCAGCTTCTTCATTCAGCTTCATAGTCGGCTGAAATCTATTCATATAATTAAAATCATTTTTTAATGGATCCCAATCTGTAACAGATTCTAACGACATCCCTGAGAAATCATTTCTTTTAAATCCGTCCACAATTTGATCCCTTGTAAATGATGTCAATACAGCTGACTTTAAAACTGGTTGAACTGTACTTGTTGAGCTAGTTCCTGTATTTACACCTCCATCATTATTAGCTGGATTACTAATTTCTAAAATACCATTATTATAAAACATTCCTTGTGGAATTGTACTAGGCCCTTTATAATTATTTGTCACATTTACATTATTCAAAATATTACCATATAATTGAATATTATTTTGCTTTTGTCCAGCGATTGTAAATTCATTAGTAATAAAAACATTTATTTGATTATTAGTTAAAACACCATTATTCGCATATAAAAAATCGAAAAAACGGCTAATTGTGTTAGAATTAGTGGTTGTGAAACCATAACGATTATCTACCCAGCCCCAATCTCCATTAAAATTATCTCTAGATGAATTTGAATTTAAATTATTAATCCCTGTCATATTTCCATTATTATTCATACT
>NZ_CAGKLC010000015.1:0-8992 GCF_903469665.1 Flavobacterium sp. UGB4466
ATTAAGTCCCGTCTTTATTGAGATGGGATTTTTTTTATAGTTTTGTTAAAATAATATCATTATGTCTTTATTTTAACAAATGTTTAAATTGAATTGTGACTAAATTATGAAAAGTAGCTTTTTTCTTGCCAACGAAAAAAAGCATTAAAGTAGTTCATCGAGATAGTTTTACACTTCATCGAAAAGTAATTAAGATATTGGAAAATAGGTATTTATACCTGTTTTGGTTGGCGATAAGTTTTCTAATTTTGATCATGAAAGAAAGAAAATAAGGCTTTAATTTTTATTTTCGAATGGAGATTTTGATTGCATGATTTCCCTAAATCACGCTGACCTACGTAATAAAATGTATTAATAACCAATTAAATATATTTATTATGAAAAGAGCAATTTTAAGCATCTCCGCGATGCTGTTTGTAGGAGTCGCAGCTTTTGCGCAAGGTAACATGAGTGATGTGGACCAAACAGGTTTATTAAATGGTGCACTGGTAGTTCAGGTAGGAGCAACTAATAGCTCAGATGTTGACCAGATAGGTATTGCCAACGTTGCAATTGTAGGACAGTACGGAGATGATAACGAGTCTACTGTTGGACAGTTAGGAGGAGGAAATGTTGCTATAGTAACACAAATTGGAGACAATAACGATTCTAGTATCACTCAAGGAATCTGGTTCGGTAATCTTGCAGTTACTACTCAAATTGGAGCTTACAACAATTCTGATGTGTTACAGATTGGTAACTTTAATACAGCTACTACGAATCAATTTGGTCTTGCTAATAACGCTTTGACTCTTCAATTCGGATATGGCAACACCGCATCTACCGATCAAATAGGACTGTTTAACAATGCAGCTACTCTACAATTAGGCTGGGATAACACCTCTAGTATTCAACAATACGGAGCCGGTAACTTTGCAGCTACTGCACAATTTGGAAATGATCATATGAGCACAGTTACTCAAACAGGTTTCTTAAATGGAAGTGTAGTAATTCAATCTAACTAAGAATAAACCAGGAAAAGGAAGAGCTTGAGCTATTAAGCTCTTCCTTTTTTTAAATTACAATATGTTATGAAACGTTTAGCCACTTTTGTATCCTTACTAATCACCGGGATTTTATTCGCTCAGGTAACGGATATGAATAGAAGTGACTATTTATTAAATGAAGCATACAATCGCAATCAAAATCAAACGGTAAATCAATATATTAAAAGCAACAATATCGTAACAGTTGCTCAAATTGGAAATTACAATCAAGCCAATTTAACCATCATAAGTAGTAATGCTTATGTTACCGCACAACAGACAGGCAACAACAACTACATGAATGTCTACAAAAATGCTGATGAAATCAATCAGTCCTACACACAAACAGGCAATAACAATTATATAAGTGATTTTTCGATGTACTCACGCGGAATCACTTCCATGGGAATCAATCAGTATGGCAATAATTTATCGGTAATCAGTACTGGTTCAAATTCGATATCTAAAGATTTAATAATTAATCAAACGGGAAACTCGGGGACAATTTACATATTCAATCGCTAGTGTCATGAAAAAATATTTGAACTTACTAATTGCATTTTTTGCTGTTTTTTTTTCTGAATCAGGATTTTCTCAGGAAGTTCACATAGAAGTAAAAGCCAAAATAGAAGTAAAAGAAATAGAAAATTTACTTGCTATTACGGGAACTGCAGAAAACTTAAAATCGCAGTTTAAAAATATATCTTATAAATTGACTGTATTTAAAAAAAATAAAAAAAACTCGAATAAATCAAATAATGCTCAGGATGGCAGAGTCACATTAGAACCGATTCAAAAAGTTGAACTTTCTAAAACGCAAGTCAATTTTACACCAGACGATGAGATCATCATATTGCTATTGATTTTTGATGAAAAAAATGAATTGATAGGCAAAGACCGTGTTGTTTTTGGAGAAGATAAAGTATCAGATGCCGCTAAGCCAATTCCTGTAGATGGAATTGAAATGATCGGGATCGTTGCTAATGATACCAAAACAAAACTGGGAAATGATTTTTATGATTTTTTTTATGCACAATATTCAAAGCTAAGAATAAATACAAGTAAAATCGTGACCGTTCAAGAGGAATTGACTTTTGGACGTACAACAAAAATTACTATTCTGATAGATGGAGAAATAGTAGAAGAATTTATTTCGCGTCCGGATGAAGATTTTTTAAAATACATGGCAGAATCTGCAGCATCAAAAGCATTTAAGTATTTTAAAGACATCGAAAAACAGAATAAAATAATAACTCAGTATTAATAAATAACTCAATATTAATAATCGAGAAGTAATTTTTTGTAGAGGAGTTTTTCTTTTTTTTTAATGTAGGAAACTAAATAACAGCAATATGAAAAATTTAATTTCATTCGTATTTGTGTTGGTTTTTTGTACCGTTTCTTTCGCACAGGATCTTGCTTATAAGCCTGTAAATCCAGCTTTTAATGGTGGTGAAACTTTTAATTATCAATGGCTGCTCAGTTCTGCGCAGGCACAAAATGATTTTAAAGAAGACAATACAAACGGATACAAACAGCCAACAGATCTGGAGCGTTTTAAAAGTACTTTAAATAACCAATTGCTCAATAGAATTTCAAATTCATTATTTGATAGTCAATTTGGGTCAGGTACAGGTTCTGGAGGTGGTACCGGAGGCGGTACGGGCGGAGGACTTACTCCTGGTAATTATGTCTTCGGAACGCTGTCTGTGGATATTTACAATTCTAATTTAGGAATGGTTGTCAATATTCTGGATATTGAAACTGGCGAGCAAACGCAAGTTATTATACCAGGTAAATAGTCTGGTACTCGATTTTTATAAAAAGTAAGTTCATGTTTTATTATTAAAAAATAACTAATTATGAATAAAACTCTCCTTTTTCTACTGTTAATAACCTGCCTACTCTCAGGATGTGGCGCGTATTTTAATCAACCCGTAGGAGTTCAGAAGGCTGTTTTTGGAGAAAACACTTCTGCAACTGAACACTTAGTCGATATGCCAAAACCAAAAGAACAGATTGTGGTAGGGGTATATAAATTTAAAGACCAGACAGGTCAATACAAAGCGACTGAAGTTGGAAGCACATTTAGCACAGCAGTTACTCAGGGTGCTACTTCTATTTTAATAAAAGCACTTCAAGATTCAAAATGGTTTGTTCCTATAGAACGTGAGAATCTGGGAAATTTATTAAACGAACGAAACATTATCCGGTCTACACGTCAGGAATATGAAGCCAAAAAAGAAGGCGGTGAAGCAGTATTGACGCCTTTACTCTTTGCAGGAGTTTTATTAGAAGGTGGTATTATTTCCTATGACACCAATATTATTACCGGAGGTTTTGGAGCCCGATATTTTGGTGCCGGAGGTTCGACACGATACAGACAAGATCGGGTTACGGTATATTTAAGATTGGTTTCCACCTCAAACGGAAAAATACTAAACACGGTTTACGTTTCTAAGACCATTTTATCACAAAGTATAGACGCCAGTTTATTTCGATACGTAAATCTAAATCGACTTTTGGAAGTAGAAACCGGTTTTACCAGAAATGAACCCATTCAGCTGGCAGTTACCGAAGCCATAGAAAAAGCCGTTGAAGGTCTTATTGTACAAGGAATCAAAGACAAGCTTTGGGAAGTGAATGCGCCTCAAAATCAAATCGATGCTTTTGTATCAGCCTATGATGCAGAAAAAAGCGAAGCCGATCTGGCACAATTATACGATAGAAATTTAGAAGACAAAAGAGGCCTTTTTGGTATAGAGGTTTCCGGAGGAACAGCCATTATACAGGGCGATTATAAAAGTCCGGAGCCGGCACCAATGACCAGAGGAGCGGTGAAATATTTTTTCACTCCGGCTTTTAATATAAGTGCCTCGGCCAATGCGTTCAAAATTGCGAATAAAGGAAGAGACAAATTAGGATATATATCTACAGATCTCAATCTCGAATTTATCATATTACCTCACGATATCCTGACTCCATTTGTTTTTGGTGGTTACGGATTTGAATTTAATAAGAAATATAAAAATTTTCATAGTAAAGTTCAGTTTGGAGGTGGTTTAGAATATATGGCGACCAGTAGTTTGGGAGTGAAATTATTCGCAGAATATAATATGACCTTTAGCGACAATGTTGATTATATCGTAAGAGGTAAAAGAGATGATTATTACTGGAGACTTGGTTTGGGACTCACTTATTACTTTCCAAAAAGTACCAATCACAAGAAAAGATAGTTCGCCAATAGAAGGTGAAAGAACAATATTTTTTCAATAAAAAATATAGAAAAAGTCAATATAAGTTTAACAAAATCAAGACCGCAATGAAAATAGGACTAAAAATATTGATATGCTTTATGCTTTTGGTTTCTTGTAGTGAAGATCAAATCGATGAAACAGGAACGGGAGCAGTAAAAGGAAGAGTAGTAGATGCCCGAACATATGAAGGAATAGAAAACGCACGTGTTTCTTCAAGCCCAACTACGAGTACCGTATTTACGGATAAAGACGGATATTTCGAGATAAATAATATAACAATGGGAAAATATTCTTTTCAGGCCCAAAAAGATGGCTTTACCGCCAGATTTGAACCTGCGACTGTTGAGAAAGACATAACAGTTCAGATTATTTTTGAGTTACAAGTGTCAACTGCCAACAACAAACCACCAGATGTTCCCATATTAACCGCACCTACAGACAATGCTACAGGGCAATCGCTAACACTAGATTTAACCTGGACAGCAAAAGATCCGGAATCAGATCCGATGACCTATACCGTTACGGTGAAAAACGGAACAACAGACGAAACGAAAACCTATGCCAATTTAAAAGACACAAAACTTAATATTTCAGGTTTAAGTTTTAGCACGAAATACTATTGGCAGGTAACAGCCGATGATGGAATTAATAAACCAGTAAATAGTGTCACAAACTCCTTTACGACTTTAGCATTTCCAAATCCGAGATATTTGTATGTTAAAAAAGTAAAAAATAACAATGTCATTTATACAGCCGATGAAGCCGGAAACGAACTTCAATTGTCATCTGCCGAAGTAAACAGCTACAGACCGAGAAAAAATTTAAGCATCAACAGAATTGCTTATATAAGTTCTGACGGATCATTAAATCAAATTTTTACAATGAATCCGGATGGTACTGATGTCAAAAAAATTACAAACTTTATACCTATAGCAGGATTTAATATGGAGTATGTTAATTATTGCTGGAGCACCAACGGAAGACAAATTATTTATCCAAATTTTGACAGATTGTATCGCATTGATTCTGACGGATCGGGATTGATTCAATTGTTTAAAACGCCAAACGGAAAATTCATTTCCGAATGTGAATGGAGTCAGGACGGGTCACAAATTGTACTTAAAGTAAATGATATGTCGGGATACAATGTTGAGATATATGTGATCAATACCGCCGGTGATGTATTGTATCAGGTACTTTCCGGAGTAACGGGTGGAGCAAGCGGTCTTAGTATTTCTGTAGACAATAGTAAAATTGCCTATACCAGAGATATTTCAGGATTCGAAAATTCGACTTACAGACGATTAGACTCCAGAATATTTATTTACACAGCTGCGGATAATACTTCAACCGAATTGGCAAGTCAAAAACCAAATGGATTTAATGATTTGGATGTAAAATTCTCTCCAAATGAAGCAGAGCTGATCTATGTCAATACATCAAATGATGGTTTATCAGCCAACACGATACAAAAAGTCACGATTTCCAGCAGCAATAGTAATGGTTCCAGAACAACACTATTTCAGAACGCCTCAATGCCGGATTGGAGGTAAAATACTAAAAACTTAATTTTTGATAACCAATTTTATAGAAAAAAATCGGCAGTGCCTAAAAGCCTGCCGATTTTTTTTGCGAATCAGAGATACGAATCAATCAAAGAATTAAAAAAAGGGATTATCTTTGCACCACATCAACACAAACTAAGTTACATGAGTTCAGATTCTAGCAAAAGGTACGCACAAAGAGGTGTTTCGGCATCAAAAGAAGACGTACACAACGCCATAAAAAATATTGATAAAGGTTTATTCCCGCAGGCATTTTGTAAAATTGTACCTGATTATTTAACGCAAGACCAGGAGCACTGTTTGATTATGCATGCCGACGGTGCCGGTACAAAATCATCATTAGCCTATATGTACTGGAAAGAAACCGGTGATATTTCGGTTTGGAAAGGAATTGCTCAGGATGCTTTAATCATGAATATCGATGACTTATTGTGTGTAGGAGCAACCGATAATATTTTGCTTTCTTCAACAATTGGAAGAAATAAAAACTTAATCCCTGCTGAGGTTATTTCAGCAATCATCAACGGTACAGAAGAATTAATCAACGAACTAAAATCGTTTGGAGTAACCATTCATTCAACAGGAGGAGAAACTGCCGATGTTGGTGATGTTGTCCGTACTATTATTGTAGATTCTACTGTAACAGCCCGTATGAAGCGCAGCGATGTGGTAGATAATGCCAACATAAAAGCAGGTGATGTAATTGTTGGTTTGGCTTCTTTTGGGCAGGCAACTTACGAGAAAAGCTATAACGGGGGAATGGGAAGTAACGGATTAACCTCTGCCCGTCACGATGTTTTTGGAAAATACCTGGCAGCAAAATACCCGGAGAGTTATGATGCAGCAGTGCCCGAAGAATTAATCTATTCAGGTCAGGTAAATTTAACCGATGCTGTCGAAAACAGTCCAATAAATGCAGGACAGCTGGTACTTTCGCCAACCAGAACGTATGCACCAATTATCAAGAAAATCTTAGATACCTATACACCAGCTGATATTCACGGAATGGTACATTGCAGTGGAGGAGCTCAGACAAAGATTTTACATTTCGTTCAGAACTTACACATTATAAAAGACAATTTATTTCCGGTTCCGCCATTGTTCCAATTAATTCAGGAGCAATCTAAAACCGATTGGAAAGAAATGTATCAGGTTTTCAATTGCGGTCACCGTATGGAGCTTTATGTTCCCGAAAATATTGCACAAGATATTATTGCAATTTCAAAATCATTCAATGTCGACGCACAAATCGTGGGTAGAGTAGAAGCAGCAGACACTAAAAAGCTTACCATTACCAGCGAGTACGGAACATTCGAATATTAATATTTTTTGAGTTACAAAAGTTCAAAGGTTCTGAGTGGCAAAGGTTTCTATACCGGAGTTTACAACAGAACCTTTTTTTATTAATCATTAGCTTTTTTAGGAGCTAATCCCGCTATTCGTTATAATCTTTTGTGCCGAACCCCGTCACAAAAGGATTTTCACTGCTATCGGGGCTAAAAAAAACATCAAGCTATGTATGAATTACTTTTTTGGAGATATTTAGAAGAGGTTTATCTGAACCATCATGAAGTTTATGAGGCCCTTGTGGAAAAAGAAGAAGTAGACGGTCTTGCAATACTTCCTGTTGAGGTCATTATCAACAGAATCAATTCCGTTTTTTCCCAATGGGAGCGAGTGGACGAAAACAGCTGGAAAAACAGCACAGGAAAAGGGGCTTTCCAGGTAATTACAACACCACAAAGTATCAAAATTGATTGTTATGGAACCGAAGGAAAAACCATGAATACACTGGTTTCCCTGATGGAAGAATTCAAATGTCCGTTATACGACCCGCAAGTTCCCGAGCGTTATGACGAAATGAATGAATAAACCATCATTTCCTATAATACTCTGCGAATCTCTGTGCAAAACTTAGTGTCTCTCTGTGAAATAGTTTTTAGATAAAGTAGATAGAAAACTTTATAGTGAGCAGCTCAAAAAATGAATTCATGACCACATCAAATTTTAATTTTTCCGATACTATAATTTTAGAAGACGATTCTGTTTTATTACGTCCTTTGCAAGAATCAGATGCCGATAATTTATTGGAAATCTCTGTTAACGAACCCGAAACCTGGAAATACTCCTTAGTAGGTGCAGATGGAAAAGAAAATCTGATCAACTATATCCAACTGGCGGTAAAAGGGCGAGAAAATCAAAAAGAATTTCCGTTTATAGTTTTCGATAAAAAAACACAAAAATATGCAGGTTCAACCCGTTTCTACGACATGAATCTGGAGTATAAATCACTGCAGCTGGGATATACCTGGTACGGATCGGCTTTTAGAGGAACCGGGCTTAACAAACATTGTAAATTCTTATTACTGCAATTTGCCTTTGAAACCCTTGGTGTGGAACGTGTAGAATTTCGTGCCGATAATAATAATGAACGCAGTATCGCCGCCATGAAAAGTATCGGATGTAAGGTTGAAGGTGTCTTACGCAGTCATATGCCTACTGCCAATAGTGATATACGTCGCGATTCTATTGTGTTGAGCATCCTGCAAAACGAATGGTTTGATGAGGTAAAGGAAAATCTAAAGCGTAAGCTTTAAAAAGAGGCGCTAGCCTCGACCCATATTGTAGGGCCGGATTTTAATCCGGTTTAAACGTCGCAAGAGCAAAAGAAGAACCATCAGTTCGGTCCATTTTACAAACTCATCGCAAACGTATAATTTGTTTTTAAAAAATACCGTCATTGTAATATGTGTCGTTCCTACGGAACTCTTGAACGTGTCGTATGATTTTTTCAACGGATCGAAATCCGTTGCTATAAATAGGTCGTTCCTTCGGAACTCTTGAACGTGTTGTATGATTTTTTCAACGGATTGAAATCCATTGCTATAAATATGTCGTTCCTTCGGAACTCTTGAACGTGTTGTATGATTTTTTCAACGGATTGAAATCCGTTGCCATAAATATGTTGTTCCTACGGGACTCTTGAACGTGTTGTATGATTTTTTCAACGGATCGAAATCCGTTGCTATAAATATGTCGTTCCTTCGGAACTCTTGAACGTGTCGTGTATTTTTTCAACGGATTGAAAACCATTGCTATAAATATGTCGTTCCTTCGGAACTCTTGAACGTGTTGTATGATTTTT
>NZ_CAGKLC010000015.1:9091-72041 GCF_903469665.1 Flavobacterium sp. UGB4466
CATTGCTATAAATATGTCGTTCCTTCGGAACTCTTGAACGTGTTGTATGATTTTTTCAACGGATCGAAATCCGTTGCTATAAATATGTCGTTCCTTCGGAACTCTTGAACGTGTTGTATGATTTTTTCAACGGATCGAAATCCATTGCTGTAAATAGGTCGTTCCTTCGGAACTCTTAAACACAACTCGCAACTCATAACCCATAATTCATAACTCATAACTTCCTACTTATTATCCGTCTTTCAAAAGTAAATTCTGCTCCTTTCTTAACCTTTCAACTAATGAATTAAGATAGGTTTTTGTTTTTAGAGGAAGTAAATTCCAGGTTGAATCTTTTTTAAAACTTCTGCAATAATCCAGATCGCATTCTACGGCACGAATTGCATATTTTTTGTTTTGGTAGATCGTAATAATTTTAACGCGCCTTATCTCGTTGTATTCCGTTCTCGTACCGTAAACAATCACCGGATCGATAAGCCCATCTCCGTCAAGATCGGTGGTGCTGCAGTATTTTGTCCAAAAAGAGATAGTAGTTTCTTTAGGATCACTGTCTTCTAGTAAATCATTAATCCTCCATTTTTCAAGAAAACCGCCATGATCATTCAGCGTATAAATGGCCTGTATCTTCGTGTTTAAGGTGTCTTTTTTTGAAATCGTTTTTTGATTTTCGCAGAGAAGTAATTCATACACACCGCTTTTATCAGAACACTCGACTGCTTTGTAGATTGGAAATTCCGAAACACCGACAAGTTCTCTTTGAGCGATTTCTTTTTGGGTGAGTTTATGACTTTCTGTTTTTTGCGCAAAACCAAATGTGGTATAAAAAAAGATGCAGAATAAAATAGAGCTTTTCATAAATAGTGTGATGTTTTATAGAACCAAAGATATTTAAAAGCTTTTGAGATCAGATCAATTTATATTTTTTAAAAAGCATATTTTGTTGTATTTTTCGAATCTGAAAGTATTGGTAAATCGATTTAGTAGAGTGCCAAATGCTGTTTTTAAGTAAAAAGTAATGATTAAAAGAAAACTAATGAATAGAATAAATTGTAAAAATTTTGTTTTTGGATTATCCTTTTTAATATTCGGTTATACCGCTAATGCTCAGAAAAAAACAATTGAGAAACGAGATTTGATTCAGTATGTTGATCCTATGATTGGTACCGCCAAAATGGGCCATACCTATCCGGGAGCAACAGTTCCGTTTGGAAGTGTACAGTTAAGTCCTGAAACCGATACAATTGCCTACAGTACAAATGGAAAATACAATGGAGAGGTTTACAAGTATTGTGCCGGATATCAATACGAAGATAAAACGATCGTAGGTTTTAGTCATACGCATTTTAGCGGAACTGGACATTCTGATTTGGGCGACTTTTTAATTATGCCTACAACCGGAAAGCTACAGCTAAATCCCGGTGTTGCTTCAAAACCATTGTCCGGTTATCGATCGGCATTTTCTCATACTACCGAAAAAGCAGAGCCCGCTTACTACAGTGTACTTTTGGAAGATCATAAGATCAAAGCCGAACTTACGGCGACAACCCGCGTAGGAATGCATCAATATACCTTTCCAAAATCCGAGGATGCACATATCATTTTAGATTTGACTTCGGGAATTTACAATTACGATAAAAAGAATGTATGGACTTTTGTTCGGGTAGAAAACGATACTTTGATTACCGGATATCGTCAGACCAACGGCTGGGCACGAACCAGAACCGTATATTTTGCGATGAGTTTTAGTAAACCTATTAAAAATTACGGACAGGCTCCAGTGGAGAAAAGTGTGTACAGAGGCTTTTGGGGAAGATTTGATCAAACCAAAAACTTTCCTGAAATGGCGGGTCAGAATTTAAAATTGTTCTTTGATTTTGACACGGAAGAAGGAGAGAAAATTAAAATCAAAATGGCTCTGTCTCCTGTGAGTTCTGCCGGGGCAGTTGAGAACATGAAAAAAGAAGTTCCGGGTTGGGATTTCGAAAAAGTAAAAAAACAAAGCCAGGAAGTCTGGAATAACGAGTTGAACAAAATTCAGGTAGAAACCCTTCAGAAAGAAGATTTAGTGAATTTTTATACTGCCATGTACCATGCCTTTTTAGGTCCTACAGAATACATCGATTTAGACGGGAACTACAAAGGTTTGGATATGAACGTACATAAAGCCGAAAACTTTAAAAATTATACCAGTTACTCCTTATGGGATACTTATCGCGCTTTGCATCCATTATTCAATATAGTACAGCCTTCCCGAAATTCGGATATGATCAGTTCTATGTTGGCGCACTCCGATCAAAGTGTGCACAAGATGCTGCCAATTTGGTCGCATTATGCCAATGAAAACTGGTGCATGATCGGGTATCATTCCGTTTCTGTAATTGCCGATGCCATTGTAAAAGGCAATATCAATTTCGATCCTGAAAAAGCACTTGAAGCTTGTGTGAAAACCGCAAAAGTGCCTTATTATGACGGATTGGAATATTATATGACAAAAGGTTATGTTCCGGAAGATAAAAATGGTGCTTCGGTTTCAAAAACACTCGAATATGCTTATGATGACTGGGCGATTGCACAGGCTGCAAAGAAATTAGGTAAAACGGAAATCTATAATGAATTTATCTCAAGATCTAAAAATTATAAAAACGTTTACGATGCGCAAACGGGGTTCATGCGTCCGAAGTTAAATGACGGAACTTTCAAGAAAGAATTTGATCCGTTAGATACACATGGTCAGGGGTTCATTGAAGGAAATTCGTGGAATTACAGTTTGTATGTTCCGCAGGATCCTGCTGATATGATTCAAATGATGGGAGGAAATGAAAAATTTAAAGTTCGATTGGATTCCTTATTCAACATGCATTTGCCGGATAAATATTTTGAAAACACGGAAGACATCACCAGAGATGGAATCATTGGGAATTATGTTCATGGAAACGAACCTTCGCACCATGTCGTTTATTTATACAACTGGACCAATTCACCGTGGAAAGCTCAGGACAAAATTAGAATGATCCTTAAAAAAATGTACCGAAACGGAGCTGACGGTTTAGGAGGAAATGATGATTTTGGACAAATGAGTGCCTGGTATATTTTTAGCAGTTTAGGTTTTTACCCTGTAGCACCGGGTTCTGACGAATATGCATTAGGAAGCCCGTTAGTGAAAAAGGCTACTTTTAATTTGGAAAGCGGAAAGAAATTCGAAGTAGAAACCATCAATCAATCCGATAAAAATGTGTTTGTGAGCAAGGTAATTTTGAATGGAAAACAATTAGATAAGCCTTTTCTGAAACATGCTGATGTGGTAAACGGAGGCAAGATCACATTTTATATGAGCGCTAAACCGAATAAGAGTTATTAGTTATGAGTTATGAGTTGTATTGATTAACATTGTCTGGCTGAGCGAAGTCGAAGCCTGACTTACCAAAAAAAAGAACTTGAAAAAGTGTAAGGTTTAAATTTGAGAAAATTTGTGTAATTAATAGCGAAACAACAAAAAACTTCCCGAAATTTGCACTTTAAATAAAAGTAAACATGAAGATAAATCTAAAATCAGGAATTGAAAAATTGCTTTTCGGAATGAAGCAGAACGATGTTACAGCTGCTTTAGGAAAGCCTGATAAAAATTATAAAGATGAAGATGACAATGTGATTTTTGTATACAATGCACAAAAGATCAGATTGACGTTTTATCAGGAAGAAGACTTGAAATTAGGTTATTTAGTAGCTTCAAGCAGCGATTTGGAAGTTTTTGGATTCAAATTAATCGGAAGAAAAATTGCTGATGTAAAGAAAGATTTAGCAACAAAAGGAATTACAAAATACAATCAGGAAACTTTTGATACTTTCGAGAATTACTTTAATGAAGACAACTGGTTCATCCTTCAAACAGAATTTGACGAAGTAGTGAAGTTTGAAGTCGGTGCGATCATTAACGATAAAGATGAATTTGACTGGAAATTTCCAGTAAAGAAGAAGTAGTTAAAAAGATTTATAACCTAAAGGGTAAACAGGTGTCACACTGAGCGATGTTACCGTTTTAGTCTGTTAGATCAAATAATAATTATAAAAAAAACCGACAATCTCTTGTCGGTTTTTTTTGTGTTTGAGTCGAAAAGAACTATCCTTTCAACCATGCATTTTTTAGTTTTTCTTTGGAAGCGTCTGTTGCTTTAAAAGTCTCTTTTTCTTCAAACGGAATTTTTACAGTTCCTTTGATCGTTTGCTCAACACCGGCACGTTTTATTTTAATCGTAATTGGATCATTTTCCTTCCAGTTATCACTTTCACCAATCAAATCATAAATGTTGTCGAAATTGTATGCTTTATCGTTTACGGCAAGAATGATATCGCCTCCTTTAAGATTTAAATTAGTAAAAAACACATTCAAGTCGATATTAGAACGAATATTTATGGCTTTTGTAGCTTTGTCAACTCCAATATAAGGTGCTTGACCTTTAATGAAAACTGGTGCCGGAGCTTTTTCAGAAGCTTTGGCCACGCCAACTTTTGCTAAATAAAAGTCATATGGAATAGGAGTGGTTCCTGCCACATATTTGTTTAAGAATTCACCAACCTCAGGATAAGTCAATTCAGTTACTTTAGCAAAAAGTTCGTTATCGTTAAATGGTTTTTCAATACCATATTCATTCGATAATTTGTGCATTAAATCCAGAATTCCTCTTTCTCCATTGCTTTTTTCTCTGATGATGATGTCAATACACATTCCAATTAAAGCTCCTTTTTGATATACATTTAAGTATTGATCTTTATATGGCTGATCCAGTACATTTTTACTCATTACGGTAAATGACATGGTATCGTTTAAGCCTTTTGCGTGTTCGATTTTATCAGCAATACGGGTGTAAAATTCAGATTCGTTAATTAGGCCCTGATTGATTTGAAACAGGTTAGCAAAATATTCTGTTACTCCTTCGTACATCCATAAATGCTCCGACATTTTTGGGGCATTGTAATCAAAAAACTGAATTTCTTTAGAGTGAATGGTTAACGGAGTTACGATGTGAAAAAATTCATGCGAAACTACATCTTTCATTGATTCTACCAGTTTTTCTTTAGGCATAGATTCCGGTAAAACAACTGTTGTAGCGGTTGGATGTTCCAATGCTCCAAAACCGTGGGCATCATCCTTAGCCATACTTGACAGATACAAAAGAACAGTATACTTTTTGTTAGCATTTACTTTGCCTAAAAAGTTTTTCTGCGCTGTCATCATCGTCTTCATTTCAGGAGTGATGCTTTCGGCTGTAAACTTTCCGGTTGGAGAATAAACGGCGATTAAAATATCCATTCCATTTACGTTGAAAGTCGTATAATCAGGTTTAGAGTACATGATCGGATTTTCGACTAAAACAGCATAGCGGGAAGTGGTAAAAACGTCACTTGTTTTGCTTGCATCTTCGTCTGTCATTGAAGTGGCTCCCCAAAGTGTTTCAGGATGTGTTACTGTAACTTTATACGGAATTTCTAGTTTATCCTGAAAGTAACCTACAAAACCGTGTGTGTTAACTAAGAAATTAACGCCCGCATTGATATTTGTTCCGGCAGGAGAAAATACGTCATCATTTCCAAATCCCGTTCCTTTTTCAGTATCAAAAGTATCTCCTACCCAATAGGTTACTTTTTTTAATTTTTTTGCATCTGAAATAGACCAGGAGTTGTCATCAATTCTTTTTACCGTTAATTCATTTCCTTTGGCATCAAAGGCTTTAAAATCACCTGAAAATTTACCGTAATTATCTGTAGAATAAGTTCCCGGAACCGTTTTTGGGATGCTGTAAATTACTTCGTCAGTTTTTATTTGCGGAGGGGTTACCGTTACCAGAACTTTGTCGTCTTTTACATCAACAAGATTAATGTTTACGTCTACAACATTGTTTTTTGCGGTACTGGAGGAACTCCCGGTTTTACAGCTCCAAAGTGTAACTGCCAGAGCTAGGGTGTAAAGTATTTTTTTCATTTCTTCATATTTGGTTATTGCTATTTGACTCGCAAAAGGTAAAAAAGTTACATTTCGGTTAAAAATAAAAAAAAACTCCTGGATTTCAGGAGTTCTATCTTAATCTAGTTTGTTTTTTATATAATATTTGCCATCCAAATCTTCGTCAAAATCATCTATTTTAACTGGCTTTGGTTTTGGTTTATTTGCAATGGCCTTTTTTTTCCACATCTCAAATTTCTCAAGGGGCATTTTCTTCTTCATGATTTCCAGAATTTCTTTTTCTGCCAATCCAAATTCCTTTTTTATGATTTCAAATGGATTTTTTTCTTCTAAGGCTAACGAAACAATTTTTTCAGTTTGTTCCCAATTCAATTCTTTGCGGTTACTCTTTTTCATCACGTGAAAATTAATTCAAAATAGAGGTTAATGATTAATAGATTGATTTTCAATTTAAGTATCAATATTAATAAAAAAAATAATTAGTTGGTTCGATGAATGCTGTTTTTTTTAATGATTTTAACTGTTTTTTGCTGATCTCGATTTTTGAAACGGTATTTTTAATAGATTTTTCAAATTGTTGTTTTCTTCAACAGCCATGTGGGTATCTACGCCATAGATTATTTTGTCTTTGGGTAAAGTGGTGAAAGTACCAAACAGACGATCCCAAACCGAAAAAATGTTGCCATAATTACTGTCTGTATACGGCAGAACGTAATGATGATGTACTTTGTGCATATTGGGAGAAACGATAAAATAACTCAGTAAAGTGTCTAGTTTTTGAGGCAATGATATATTGGCATGAGTAAACTGCGTAGAAATAACAGACAAGGTTTGGTATAGAAAAACCATCCACATTGGGCTTCCGATGATTAAAACCCCAAGGGTTGTAAAGATAAATCGGATGATGCTTTCGCCGGGGTGATGCCGATTTGCAGATGTAGTGTCAATCCAGGTATCGGTGTGATGTACAAGATGAAAACGCCATAAAAATTTGAACCTGTGCTGTACATAATGAGGAGTATACGCACCAATTAAATCCAACAAGAGCAAACCGATGATGGTGTAAAGCCAAAGTGGTAAAGCAGGTAACCATTGCAGCAGTCCAAAGTGGTTTTCAACGGTCCAGTTTACAGTTTTAATTAAAATAAAAGCCAAAACAAAATTGACAATTATGGTAGTGAAAGTCAGGAAAAAATTGATTCCGGCATGCTGCCATTTTCGATAGTGCATCTGGAAAAGAGGAAAGGTATTTTCGATCATCCAAAAAAAGGTAATTCCTCCAACCAGAATTAAGCTTCTGTGTGAAGACGGAATTGTACTGAAATAGGCAATAATATCATTCATAAGGTTGTATTAGAGTGATACAAAATAAGGGGGATTCAGATTGTTGAAGCATACGAATAAATGTAAGTTCTTCCGAAAAAAGAAAAGAGAAAACCGAATAGAAGTATATTTGATTTTCTCTTTTATGATAGTTATAAGCAAAGATTTATGCTTTCTTGATTAAGCTGATAATGAACAGTAAAACCCAGGCTCCTCCAACAGCAATTATAATTTGCCAAAGAAGTCCGCCACCACCGATACCTAATTTACCGGCAATCCAGCCACCAATAATACCGCCAACAATTCCTACGACGATATTACCCAATAATCCAAAACCTGCACCTTTCCAGATCTGACCTGCAAGCCATCCTGATATGGCACCAATAAGTAAAAAATATAAAAATTCCATATGATAATTTTTTGAGGTTAAAGAGAGTTGATTAAGCTTCGGCGTGATTTTGCAGTAAGGTTTTATAAATGAAACCTGCTACAATAGCACCCAGAATCGGAGCTGCCCAAAACAGCCAGACTTGAGAAAGCGGCTCTCCACCAACAAAAATGGCCTGAGATAATGATCTTGCAGGATTTACAGAAGTATTGGTAATTGGAATACTGATTAGGTGTATTAAGGTTAGAGCAAAACCAATTGCAACACCCGCAAATCTTCCGTTGGCAAATTTATCTGTAGCTCCTAAAATTACTAATAAGAAAAACAATGTTAGTACAAACTCAGCGATAAAAGCAGATTGCAAGGAATATCCGTCAGGGGAGAAGGCTCCAAAACCATTAGAAGCAAAAGCTCCCGCTTTGGTATTATCAATGGCAAAACCTGCTTTTCCTGATGCAATGGTGAATAAAGTTCCTGCGGCTGCAAGAGCACCAACGCATTGTGCAACTATGTAAGGAATTAAGTCTTTTGCAGGAAATCTGCCGCCTGCCCATAAACCAAATGAAACAGCCGGATTAAAGTGGCCTCCTGAAATATGTCCTACGGCATAAGCCATTGTAAGTACGGTTAAACCAAAAGCCAGTGCAACACCTGCAAATCCGATTCCTAAGTCAGGAATTCCGGCTGCGAAAATTGCGCTTCCGCAACCTCCAAAAACCAGCCAAAAAGTTCCAAAAAACTCTGCAAATAATTTTTTCATAATAAATAGTTTTAATTAATAGTTGATTGTTAAAAAGTATATTGGTATGCCCAAAAAATCAAGACAATCTGAATGGGCAAGCGTAGAAACAAAATCCACTTGGGTAAACCAAAACTTGCTTTTTTATTCTGATACATATAAAGATTGGAAGGGAATACAGCAATTAAAGTAGCTATAATTCCCCATGCACCAAAATGAGAGGTAACAGGAATCAGGAGGAGTATGCCGAAGATAACTTCGGCAACACCACTTAAAATATTTATTAATTTAGGATTTGAAAAAAATGAAGGAATGATCTTTAAGTACATTCCCGGTTTTCTGAAATGATTTAATCCGGCAATAATATAGAGCGAAGCCATTAAATACAAATGCCAGGGTAAATTCATGATAAATAGGATTGTTTATCACGAATTTATAAAAAAATTAACAATTATTGCACTACAAGAGGCTTTTTTTTAGAGTGTTTCTAAATTAACTGTTCTTGCGTTTGAAATTTACATTCATAATAACAATGGCTAAAATGATTAGAATAATTCCAATCCATTGTGAAAGAATTACTTCTTCATTTAATAAAACGTAGGCCATGGTTACCGAAACTGGCAGTTCAAGGGCAGAAACAATACTTCCAAGACCAATTCCTGTTAATGGAAATCCAAGATTCATTAACATCGGAGGAATAATAGTTCCGAATAAAGCCAATACAATTCCCCATTTTGCAAAAATAGCAAGATTAAAAGGAGTAACCTGTGTCGCCAAGGCAAATGAAAATACGATAATGGCACCTCCAAACAGCATGTACAAACTACGTTGTGCCGACGAGATTTCTGTCGCAACGCGATTAGCGGTAAACATAGTAGTGGTAAAAGAAGCAGCGGCTAACATTCCCCAAACAAGTCCTCTCCAGTCCAGTTCGATTTCGTTGTGTAAAATATTAGTGGCTAAAACAGTACCTATAAGAACGATAAATACCGAAAAGACCTTTTGCTTGGAAGGTAATTTCTTTTCTAAGATCATTTCGAGTAAAACTCCTATCCAGACTGTTTGCATTAGTAAAACGATACCAATTGAAACAGGGATATATTTTACAGCCAAATAATAAAACAAACTCGTCATTCCTAATGAAGTACCGGCAAGCATTAAGCTGAATATGTTTTTTGGAGTTGCTTTCACAACATTGTTTTTATGTTTTAGTTTTTGGAACGTATTGATTAGTAAAATACCAATGATTCCTAATACAAATTGAGAGGTAGTTACTTCGGCAGTAGTATATCCTTCTGTGTAGGCCATTTTTACGAAAGTGGCTAACATTCCATAAGTTGTAGCTCCTAAGGCTACTAAAAATACTCCTTTTAATACATTGTTTTGTGACATCTTAATCTGTTTATTTTAAAAAATTTAAGCCGGCAAAGGTAAGCTATTTTGTTTAGGATTTAATAGAAAATATTCAGAAACGTTGTGATTGTGTTTATTTCGTTCTTTTCGTGAGGTTTAAAATTGAAGATTTGACAGGATGGTATAAAATAAAAAACCACCACAAAATATATCGTGGTGGTTGATTTTAAGTCCGGTAAGGTACTTTGAATTACTTTACTGGCTGCTCTTTATAAGTTTCGATTTCAAAGATTAAAGTGGCGTTTGGCGGAATTACACCTCCGGCACCTTTTTCTCCGTAAGCTAGATTAGAAGGAAGGAAGAATATAGCTTTTTCTCCATCTGTCATCATGTCTAAAGCTTCAATAAAACCAGGAATCATTCCGTCTTTTTTGCCTACAACAAAAGGGAATGCTTTGTATCCTTTTTGGGCATCACGGTTGGCATCGTATTTACCATAAGCTTTCGCTACGGTAGAGATACTACTGTCAAAAAGATTTCCATCTTCAAAATATCCTGCATAGTGAAAGTAAATGTTAGATCCGTCAGCTCCTTTAACGCCTGTTCCTTTTTGTGTAACGACATATTTTAAACCGGAAGCTGTTGCAGTAGCTTTCGCTTTTGTAGCGGCAAAATAAGCTGCTTTTTCAGTAATCACTTTTTGAGATTCTGCTTTTTTTACATCTTGTTTTTTTGCATCTTCCGCAAGTACTTTTACAGCATCAAATTTTTTGGCTGCAGCACCTTTGCGTGTAATGGTAATTTTAGTCATAATATCGTCCTGAACAATTTTATTAACATTGTCCATTCCCGAAACTACATGCCCAAAAATAGTATGTTTACCGTTTAACCACGGTGTATCTTTATGTGTGATGAAAAACTGACTTCCGTTTGTAGCAGGACCTGAATTCGCCATTGCTAAAACTCCGCCCTTTTCAAATTTCAATTCTGGTACAAATTCGTCTTTAAATGCATATCCGGGACCTCCTGTACCATTTCCGTCAGGATCTCCACCCTGAATCATGAAATCATTGATTACTCGGTGAAATTTCAATCCGTCGTAAAAGGGTTTACCTTTAAGTTTTTCCACTTTAACGTTTGGGTTCGTGCCTTCTGCCAACGAGATAAAGTTAGCCACAGTTACCGGTGTTTTTACATATTCTAAAGAAACTACAATATCTCCTTTTGTGGTGGCTATTGTAGCAAAAATGCCTTCGCCAGGATTGGTTTTAGGGGCTATTTTTGCTGCTGTAGCTGCTGTTTTTGGCTTTGGTTTGGCTACTGGTTTTTTGGTAGCCTGAGCCTGAATATTTACAACTGCCAGGCAAAATAAAAATAGAAATTTAAACTTCATGATGTTCCGAATTTAAGTCTATAATGTTTTTTAAAAATGAATTATTGAGGTTTTTCTAATAATTGAATTTCGAAAATAATATTAGCATTTGGAGGAATTACTCCGCCGGCACCGGTTGCTCCGTAAGCCAGATGTGCAGGAATAAAAAGTACTGCTTTGTCTCCAAAAGAAAGTTGCTCAATTCCTTCAATAAAACCGGGAATCATTCCGTCTTTACGGCCTGCCTGGAAAGGAATTGGCTGGTATCCGTGTGCTTCGGCTCTTGCAGCATCAAATTTTCCGAAAGCTTTATTAACTTCTTCTACGCTTGAATCAAATAAAGTACCGTCTTCTAAAAAGCCCGAATAATTGATGTACAACTGAGCTCCTGTAGCTGGTTTTTTACCTGTTCCTTTTTCAGTGATTACAAATTCTAGCCCTGAATTGGTTTTAGTCGCTTTAGGTTTAATAGAGGCTAAATACGCTACTTTTTCTTTTTGTACACCAGCGTATTTCCCTTTTTCCTTAGCAATTTCAGAGAAATAATCGTGAAATACTTTTATGGCATCAAACTTTTTGGCAGCTTCACCGTTTCGGATAATTTTTACCGAAACAATTTTGTCGTCTTGTTTGATCTGATTTACCACTTCCTGTCCTTTTTCAACCACATGACCAAAAATAGTGTGTTTTCCGTCTAACCATGGAGTCTCAACATGTGTGATGAAGAACTGACTGCTGTTTGTAGCCGGACCATTGTTTGCCATTGCTAAAACACCAGCTTTGTCAAATTTTAAATCGGTGATCTCATCTTTAAATCGGTATCCTGCATCACCAGAACCAGTTCCTTCAGGATCTCCGGTCTGAATCATAAAATTTTCAATAACTCTGTGAAATTTCAATCCGTCGTAAAAAGGTTTTCCTTTTAGGTAATCTTTAGTAACAAACTCGCTTTTACCTTCGGCTAAAGTTACAAAATTAGCTACTGTAACAGGTGCTTTTTTATAATCCAATTCAACAATAATGTGTCCTTTATTGGTTTCAATATCCGCATATAAACCATCAGGCAGGTTGCTGTGTTCGTCTTTACAAGAGAATAATGAACTAACGGCAAGTAATACTAGTAGAATACTTTTTTTCATTTTTAAAAGGTTGTTTTTATGGGTTTAAGGTATCTTTTTTAGCTTGGGTTACAGTTTTAGGAGCTGTTGTTTTAGGGGTTTGTGTAGCTGTAGTTGTTGGATTAGCAGCTGGATCCGGTACAAAGTTACGAAGTGTAACAGTACACATTAAGGATTGATTGGGGCCTATTTTTTTATTGTCTCCATGATATCCGTAGGCGATATGCGAAGGGAATAAGAAAGTCACGGTTTCGTTTTTATGCATCATTTTTATACCGTCACGCAATCCCATCATAATGTCTTGCTTGTCTACATAATAGGTTTGCGGACCCAGATCGGCTTCAGAATAGATTATTTTGCCATTGATATCTTTTATTTCCAGATTAAAATAAGCGATATCTCCTTTTTTAGGAGTCTGAAGATCAGTTTCATTTCGTTCGTCATAATACAGCCAGTATCCTTTTCGGGTGGCATAGTATTTTGTTTTCGGATTGCTTTTGATTATTTTTTTGATAACATCCTCTTCATTGGCTACTAATTTTTTATTTCGATCGGCTGATTTTTTCATAAAAGTACCGGAGGCCTGAGAAATAGGTCTTCTGGCATCTTCATGTTGTTTACAGCTAACCAATAAAACAGCAAAAAGTAGGGCGCAACTGCTTCGTTTTAAGTAGTTCATATTTGGGTTATATTTCTAGTTTGTTTACTAAATCTTCAAATTTTTTCAAAGTTTCTTCCATTGAGGTCTCTGATTTTCCTCCCGCTGCATTACTGTGTCCGCCGCCATTAAAATGATCTCTTGCAAACTGGTTTACATCAAATCCTCCTTGTGAACGGAAAGAGATTTTAATGATTTTTTCGTCTTTATTTTCGATAAAAATAGCAGTAAAAACAATACCTTTTATACTTAATCCGTAATTAACAATACCTTCTGTGTCGCCTTTTACATAATGGAATGCGTCCAGTTCGTCCTGAGTAAGCGAAGTATAAGAGGTTTTGTGTTCTTCCAGAACTTTCATGTTTTGTAACGCACGTCCTAACAATTGCAAACGGCTGTAAGAACTGTTGTCAAACAACAAAACGGGTATCTGAGTATTTTCGACACCTAAATCGATTAGTTCAGCAATGATACGGTGTGTATTTCCTGTTGTTCCCGGAAAGCGGAACGAGCCGGAATCCGTTAATATTCCTGTGTAGATACAAGTGGCGATGGTTTTGTCTAAATCTTCTTTTTTGCCTAAGAAAGAAATAAAATTATAGACCATTTCACAGGTAGATCCAAACGAAGTGTCAGAGTACGTATAAAGTGCATAATCATCCGGTTTCTGATGATGGTCAATCATAATAAACGGAGCGGTTAGCTTCACAAGAGTATGTTCCATCTCACCTGTACGATGAAAAGCATTAAAATCCAGTGTAAAAATAAGCTCAGCTTCTTCTAATATTTTGGTACAGTTTTCAGTATCTTTTTCAAATATTTTAACCGTTTCAGAACCTGGAAGCCAGGCTAAAAAGTTAGGAAAATCATTAGGAGCAATTACTGTTGGCTGATGATTGTTTTTTAACAAAAAATGGTATAACCCTAAGGTTGAACCCATAGCATCACCGTCAGGTCCTCTATGAGGAATGATGGCAATTTTCTTTGGGGTTGCGAGTAATAACTGTATCGCTTGAATGTCTTGTATTTTCATAGTGTGCGAATTTACATTTTTTTAATGTAATGCTGAAATCATTTTTTATAAGTTAATTGTGCTGAGTTCAAAGTCCAAAGTCCAAAGTCGAAAGCCTAAAGCTTATAGCTTATAGCGTACTAGAGGTTTTCCAGTTCTTTTCGCTGTAGTCTCTGATACAACTTATACTTAGCTCCTTTTATAATTTGTGATTTGTAAATTCCAACAGAACCGGAGGAGAAATAAGCTATAAGGCAGGCAATAGCGATGAATAATCCGGGTTGAACTCCAAAAAGTTCCATTCCCATGATGGTACAGGCAATAGGAGTGTGTGTGGCTCCTGAAAACACTGCTACAAATCCTAAACCCGCTAAAAAAGCAATGGGTAATGGAATCACCAGAGACAAAGCACTCCCTAAAGTAGCCCCTACAAAGAACAATGGAGTTACTTCGCCACCTTTAAATCCTGCTCCGAGAGTAAATCCGGTGAATAGAATTTTAAGCAGGAAATCGTACCACGGATTAGCATTTGTAAAAGAATCGACAATTACCGGAACTCCCAGTCCGGAGAATTTTGTGAGTCCGAAACCTGCAAGGACAATAGACAAAACAATTCCGCCAATAAAAGGACGTAAGGGGGGATATTTGATGTTTTTGGAGAAAAGCGAACCCCAGAAATGGGTGCTTCTCGAGAAAAGCAGAGCCGCAAAACCGGATAAGAGACCAATTAAAATTACATAACATAAAGTGGTTAGGCTAATTTCAGGAACAACCGGAATGTTGTAATGGGTATGTTTTACCTGCCAGAATTCAACGGTGAAATAAGCAGCATAGGCAACCAAAAAAGAGAGAAGGATGCTTTTGATATTAATTTGACTGAAATACAAAACCTCCAAGGCAAAAATGGCACCTGCAAGCGGAGTCCCAAAAACAGAAGCGAAACCGGCACTGATGCCGAGGATAATGAGGACTCTGCGTTCGGTATTATCTAAATTGAAAAGTTTAGTAAATTGATCGGCGATAGCACCGCCCATTTGTACTGCTGTGCCTTCACGTCCTGCAGAACCTCCAAATAAATGCGTCAGTAAGGTTCCTAAAAGCACGAGAGGAGCCATTTTAAAAGGAATGACTTTTTTTGGGGTTTCGTATTCTTCGAGTAATAAATTATTGCCTTTTACAACAGATTCTCCCCAATAATGATAACTAAATCCAACAAGTAATCCGCCAAGAGGTAAAAGCCAGATTAGCCAGTCGTGCTGAATTCTAAATTGCGTAACCCATTCCAGTGAAAGTAAGAAAAATGCAGAAGCAGATCCGGACAAAACACCTATTAGAACACAAATGAGAATCCATTTGAAAATAGTAAGCAGTGTTTTTTTTAGGTTTTGAAAAGCCATTAATAAACTAAGTTTTTTAGCCACGAATTCAAGAATAAAACGAATTTTAATTGAGACAAAAATAATCTTTTTTAATCCTTAATCTGTGGCTAAATAAAAATCGTGAATTCGGGACTAAAAAATTATTGTACAACAGCTGTAAATTCAATTTCAACTAGATATTCAGGAGCAACCAGTTTACTGATTTCATAGAACCCTGTTGTTGGTTTTACATCTTTAAAAAAGGAGGAATGCGCTCTTGCTACCTCTTCGAAAGTCGAAATATCAGTAGTAAAAATTCGCGTTCTGATCACATCTTTCATTCCAACATTTAAATCTTCTAAAACTTTTTCAACACGTTCCAGGATGTTGTAAGTTTGTGCATAAGCATCATTAGCTTTTATTTTTTCACCATCAACAATAGCTACAGTTCCTGAAACTTCAATGATGTTGCCAATTCTTACAGCACGGCAATATCCCATTTTGTCTTCCCAAGGAGATCCTGTTAAGATGTTTTCTCTTTTCATTTCTTTTGGTTTATTGAATTTACTTCTTTGTTTTTAAGGTAAATTCGGATTGGTTAATAGAGTCGCAATTTATAAAATATGCAATGAAAAAGAGTACGATTGAATTGAAATCATTTCGGAATTCCTTCTTTTTTGTGATATTTTAAAGCGTCAAATTGTTTTTTACTCGATTTGATGCTGTTCGTAAAGACGAAGTTTATTTTGGGTAGCAGTAAGGTTTTGCTGAAGCTCTTCTATTTTGCCTAATAGATTTGCAATGACATCCAAGCCTTCGAGATTAATTTTCAAATCATAATGTAGGCGTATCATTTTTTCAACAGTTGGCAATTGTTCCGGTTGGAAATATTCGTCCTCTTCAAGTAGTATAATTTTGACTAAACCGTAATTATGCAACTCCGTTATAAAGGTGTTCTCAATTTCGTGATACACACAAAATTGTTTGATATGGATTAAGTTTTTATTGCTCATGATTTCTTAGTTTAGCTAGTTCTTCAAATAATTCTTTTTCTTTGGCAGACAGTTGGGTTGGAATTTTTATAGTGTAGGTAATGTATAAATCACCAAACTGATTCTCTTTTTTGTATACCGGAAAGCCTTTGCCTTTTAATTTTACTTTAGTTCCGGGCTGAGTTTCGGCTGGGACTTTTATTTTTACTTTTCCGTCAAAAGTCTTTACAAAAATTTCTCCTCCTAAAATAGCGGTGTATAAATCCAGTTCAACATCGGCATATAAATTATGGCCTTCCCGCTTAAAATCGGAATCATTATCAATTAAGAAAGTGATGTATAAATCGCCATTTGGACCACCATTTGCACCGGGTGCACCATGATTTGGAATTTTGATAATCTGTCCGTTTTCGACTCCGGCCGGAATGGTGATTCGGATATTTTTTCCGTTAACACTTAGATTCTGTTTGTGAGTCGTGTAAGCGGATGCTAAATCTAACTGTAATTCGGCATTAAAATCCTGACCTCTGTATTTTGCCTGACCTCTGGAGCTTCTTCCTGAAGAACCGTACATAGAATTGAAGAAATCAGAGAAATCACTTTCGGAAAAGTTTTCGCCACCAAAATCAGTGTAGCCTTGATTGCCTTGTTGTTGTCGGGAATATTGCTGTTGGTTAGGATCGTAACCTGCTTTTTCAAATTCATCGGCATGTTTCCAGTCTTTCCCGTATTTGTCGTATTTTTTACGATTCTCGGGATTGCTTAAGACTTCGTTGGCCTCATTTATTTCTTTGAATTTTCTTTCCGCTTCCTTGTCATTGGGGTTTAAATCAGGATGGTATTTTCGTGCCAGTTTTCGATATGCCTTTTTGATTTCAGCTTCAGTTGCAGACTTTGTGATTTCTAATACTTTGTAATAATCAATATAATCCATGGATTGAAAATTTAATAAATTAGCTATTTTATCAGGTATTTATAAAGAGATAAGAGTATGTTTTATAAGTGTCATTGTTTTTAACACATAGAGACATAGATTTTCTTTCTGAAAAAAAGACGTTCCATTTTAAATAAAACGCAGAGCCCCATGGGAAAGAAATAGATTTCTCTCAGACATTTTTTCCTGCGCATAAAAAATTATGTTTTCATGTGTTGATTTTTTTTGCAGAAGGTGATCTTTAGTGCTGCTTTTAAAAAGATTGAAGTTAGGAATAAGTTGCTAATTATCAAAACGATGTTTTTCGAATATTAAAAAAATAACATTTACATAGTTTCAGAAGCCCTCGATTGATTTGGAATTTGAAGTTTTAAAATTGAAATTAATCTCATCAGATTTGCAGTTTTTGGCAGGTTTTTTGATTCCAAAAAAAGGCATAATATAGTGTTATAAAAGTCTTAAAGTTGTAGTGCTTAACTATATTATGCTATTTTTGTGATTCCAGATCCTGATTTTAAAGCAAATATAAAAGCCGATTCGATAATACTTTTTCAATGAAACACATTTTATTCTTCATATTATTTTTTACTGCTGTTACCGTATCGGCACAAAAGGAATTTGGAACTAAATTCAAGCCTATTGCGGCACCTAAATTTGGAGCAAAACCCAAAAAGACTCCAATTCCGGAAATAAAAGATCCTCAGGGTGAAAATCTGGATATGCCAGGAATTAAAACGCCTAATGTTTTTGATAATACCAGTATTACTCCAAAATCTCAATTTCAGATTGGGGCAGAGAAAAGTAAGTTCACCATGTCTACCGAAACTGATTTTGCCAATCCGGGAGATCGTTACGTGCCTAAAATGGAGAAAGATTTAGACAAAGCTTTAAGAGATGCGGGTTTGAAAGAAGGACGCGGAACGTTGATAAAAAGAAATATCTCTTTGGGAGATTTTAGAACAAAATCGCAATATTTCATCATAAAATTAAGAGACTTTGGAGCCATTGATGGCGATTTGGTCAAAGTTTCATCAAATGATGCCGTAATCGCCAGTCAGATACTACTGGGGCCCAATTTTAAAGAAGTAAAAATAAACCTCGCAGCAGGGTTTAATAAATTAGATTTTGAAGCTTTAAATATTGGTACATTGGGCGGAAACACTGCAGAAATCCAAGTCTATGATGATAAAGGACAATTAGTAACCAATGATTACTGGGATAACCTTGCCGCTGGATTTAAGGCTTCGATTGTTGTGACAAAAGAATAGCTTTTTAAGGTGCTAAGAGGCTGAGATGCTAAGGTTCTAAGTTTTTCAAAAAATGATAATTAGTGATCATTGGGATAACCTTGCAATAGTTTTTTTTAAGATACTAAGGGGCTGAGATGCTAAGGTTCTAAGTTTTTTAATATATGATAATTACATGAATATTGGGGTAACCTTACTACAGTTTTTTAAGATACTAAGGGGCTGAGATGCTAAGGTTCTAAGTTTTTTAATATATGATGACTACGTGATCATTGGGATAACCTTGCCGCTGGATTTAAGGCTTCGATTGTTGTGACGAAAGAGTGATTTTTTTAAGATACTAAGGGGCTGAGATGTTAAGGTTCTAAGTTTCCTAAAAAGTGGTAACTGCTTGATTATTGGGTGAGCATGTGATAGTTTTTTTGAGGTGTTAGGAGATCAAAAAAACAAAGGCTCTAAGTCTTTCGAAAAAAAACTTAGAACCTTAGTGTCTCATTATCTCACTTATCTCATTATCTCAGTATCTCAGTATCTCAGTATCTCAGAACCTTTCCTAGAACGGATCCGCAGTCACTCTAAACTTCATTTCTGCTTTTACGGTTACATCTTTAGTAAGTGTTTCTTTCAAAGTAACTTTTGTTCTGATTTTGTATTTATCTGCTTTAATGTACTGGTCCAGTCTTGCATCGGTACAAATCAAATCGATGCTGTTGGCAGAGGAATTGATGTTATCCTGATACGCAAGTTCGATTTCATCAGAATCTGTCGTAGAGATATACAAATGAACCGATTTTAAAAACGTAAAGGTTTTATCGGTTGGATTTGTGATCATTAGTTTAAGGGATTTCAGTTTAACATCTTTTACTAAACTGGCTTTGGTTTTGTTGTTCTCAAACTCGGCAGAAGAATTTGTAGTGACATCGGGAGTGATAATTTCCGAAGGCAGATTGATAGGAGAAGTACTCTTTATCTGAATAGAAGTTTCGTTTGAAATCGTAAAAGTCAATAAATTATCGACAGCATCACAAGAGCTTAAAAACAAAGACAAAAAGAGAGAAAGGGCAATTAATTTTGATTTCATAGTTAAATTTTAATTTGGGTTTTTCGTTACATACGAAATAAATTGGTTTTTGGATTTTTTGTGCTGAGATTCTAAGATACTAAGGTTCTGAGGTACTAAGTTGTAAAGATGTTGAGTTTTTATTTTTATGGTAAAAATGAGCCTTAGAATCTTAGTAACTCAGCACCTTAGAACCTTTAAAGAAAAAAAAATCAAAATTCCATTTTTCAAATTCGAATATAAAAAGTACTTTTGCGCATGCAACACAACGTACTTATTTTAGATTTCGGATCGCAATATACTCAGCTTATTGCGCGTAGAGTTCGCGAATTAAATATATTCTGCGAAATTTTTCCTTACAATCACTTTCCTAGTGATTTATCACCTTATAAAGCCGTAATTTTAGGAGGAAGTCCTTTTTCTGTTCGTGCAGAAGATGCTCCACATCCTGATTTATCTCAAATTCGAGGCAAGCTTCCAATGTTAGCAGTTTGTTACGGAGCACAATACTTAGCTCATTTTAGTGGAGGTGAAGTAGCAGCTTCGAACACCAGAGAATATGGAAGAGCTAATTTGTCTTATATTAAAGAGAATGAAGTTTTCTTCAACGGAGTTTCTGAAAACAGCCAGGTTTGGATGAGCCATAGTGATAGTATCAAAGCTTTACCAACTAATGCTGTAAAATTAGCAAGCACACATGATGTAGAATTTGCTGCTTATAAAATTGAAGGTGAAACTACTTATGCTATTCAGTACCATCCTGAAGTTTTTCATTCTACTGAAGGATCAAAAATGCTGAAAAACTTTTTAGTAGATATTGCTGATGTTCCTCAAAACTTTACACCAGGAGCTTTCGTAGAAGAAATGGTAGCGGAGTTAAAAGAGAAATTAGGAAATGATAAAGTGGTTTTAGGATTGTCAGGAGGAGTAGATTCTACTGTTGCGGCAGTGCTATTAAACAAAGCAATTGGACAAAATTTATATTGCGTTTTTGTTAATAATGGACTTTTGCGTAAAAACGAATTCGAAAATGTATTGGATCAATACAAAGGAATGGGATTGAACGTAAAAGGAGTAGATGCAGGCGATCGTTTTCTGTCAGAATTAGCAGGAATCAGTGATCCTGAAACCAAACGTAAAACAATTGGACGTGTATTTATCGAAGTTTTTGATGATGAATCACACCTAATCGAAGATGTAAAATGGCTGGCACAGGGAACTATTTATCCTGATGTAATTGAGTCAGTTTCGGTAAAAGGACCATCGGCAACGATCAAGTCGCACCATAACGTAGGTGGATTGCCGGATTATATGAAATTACAGATTGTAGAGCCGCTTCGAATGCTGTTCAAAGACGAAGTTCGAAGAGTAGGAGCTACTTTAGGAATAGATCCTGAGTTATTAGGAAGACACCCTTTCCCGGGACCAGGATTATCAATTAGAATTTTAGGAGACATTACTCCGGAAAAAGTTCAGATTTTACAAGATGTGGATGCCGTTTTTATTGACGGATTAAAATCTTGGGGATTGTATGATAAAGTTTGGCAGGCAGGAGCAATCTTGCTTCCGGTAAACAGTGTTGGTGTAATGGGCGATGAGCGTACTTACGAAAAAGTAGTAGCGCTTAGAGCTGTAGAATCAACAGATGGTATGACGGCAGACTGGGTTCATTTACCGTATGATTTCTTAATGAAAGTGTCTAACGATATTATCAATAAAGTAAAAGGCGTGAATCGTGTGGTTTACGATATCAGCTCAAAACCACCAGCAACAATTGAGTGGGAATAGTACTATTTTTTAAAATTAAGGCGTTACATTTGTAACGCCTTAATTTTTTAAACCTACTATTTATGAGAGAATTTTTAACGATTTCTCTTGTGTTTGTTTTGTCTTTTAACAAAATAACTGCGCAAGATTCAATTATTGAGCATCGGATTCAAAAGGGGGAAACTGCTTACTTTATTGCCCAAAAGTACAAGGTTTCGGTAGAAGAAATTTACAAACTCAACCCCGAATCACAAAACGGAATCAAGGACGATCAGCTGATCAAGATTCCTGTCCGTTCCTCTGAAAAACCAAATTCCAGTCAGCAGATTACTCATACTGTTGGCGCAAAAGAAACTCTTTTTGGTTTAGCAAAACAGTATAACATTTCGGTGGAAGTTCTTCAGAATGCCAATCAGGCGATTCTTTCCAACGGACTTCAGATTGGTCAGCAACTAATTATTCCGCAAGGTTCCGGAGACCTTTCTCAAAATGAAAGTACAATTTCTTCAAAAGTCAGCCATCAGGTTGTGGCAAAAGAATCCTTGTTTAGTATTGCGAGACAGTATAATGTTTCGGTTTTGGATTTGGAAAACGGGAATAAAAATATTCTTCAAAATGGATTACAAGTTGGACAGACTATTGCGATTCCGAATAAACGAAAAACTTTAGACGGACGAGTTCGTGTCATCAATCAGGAAACTGTTTTTCATGTGGTCGAGCCTAAAGAAACGAAGTTTTCGATCGCTAAAAAATATGGAATTTCGATTGATCAGCTGGAATCGCAGAATCCTGAAATCGTAAACGGACTGATTGTTGGAAATAAGCTGGCCATTAATACAAAAGGTGTAAAGCCAACAAATGAAAGCGAAGAACTGATGATTGCTCTGGCCGAAAAACAGGTAGTGGTGGAAAAAACAAAAGCCAAAACAGTGGAATTGGAAGATTTGAAAGACCGTTTGGTTGTTCAGAAAGAAATGAATCAGAAAATTATAAAAATTAATGATTTGAAAATCAATCTGAATGATATGAATGGCTCAAAAGAAAATTCAGTTGAAAAATTGCGATTGGTACTGGAAGCGAATAAAAATGTGCAGGATGTTTTAATGGCGAAACTGGATTCGCTGGTTCGTACTATGAATGATGATCTGGTCGATTTGAAAAGATTAGATATTTTAAATGTTGACGAATCAAAAAGACTGGAAAAACAGTCTTACGAAAGTATTGGAAAAACGAATGAATTATCGTCTCAGTTAAAAAAAGAGTTGGCAGAAAACCGAAAAGTATATGCCGGTTTAATGCATAAAGTCGAAAAAATCGCTGTAGCCGAAAACCAGGAGTACAAGAAAAAAATCCGCGAAAGCGAAAAAAATAATAATCCGGTTTCCTTACAGCAACGTCTTTCACTTGAAGAAATAAAGCAGTACAAAATAGAGCAGGAGCAGGGTGATGCAAAGAATCAGCTCTTGATTGCCAAAATTGACTCACTGGATAATCAGAAGAAGATCGAAGTGAAGAGACATATTAGTAAAGCATCTTACTATAGCATGGAAGCCCGAAATTTTGATGATAAAGTGGCCTTGCTGAAATTGAAAAAGTATCAGGATCAGGCGATTAAAAATCAGAAAAAAAACGGATTCATTGGCGATTCAAAAATGATCTCATCGGAAGAAATGAAACAGGAGTTAAAGGAAAATCCGCTTAAAAGGGACAAAACGATAAAGGTGGAAGTTTTTGATAATCTTCGCGGAGTTTCAAACGGCTATTACTTAGTTTTAGGTATATTTACAGACGCAACGCTAAGGGATAAGCTTATTATGAAACTCATTGATTCCGGCGATTTTAACGCCAGTTTCTTTTTTAATATTAATAGTCTTTCGTACTATGTGTACTCCGATAAGTACCAAAACATGGAAGAAGCACTATATCAATGCAAGAAAAAAGAGGAAGATGAGTTATATAAAGAGGTGAGTATTGCTAAGGTCGAGATTGATCTTAGAGAATAAGCAATGCAGAAAAACAAGTGGCAGGGATTTTGTTTTACAGAGAATTTTGTAACTTGTTTTTGAATTAGGAATTAAATTGTTTTAAGCTTTATTATGAAATATTATTCAACATTATTGTCTCTGATTTTTTTTGCAACCAGTTCCGCATTTTCACAAGAAAAGGTGGTGAAGTACACGGTTTCAAGCGGAGAAACTATTAACCAGATTGCTGTTAAATTTAAGGTTACGCCTTATGATATTTATTCTCTGAATCCGGATGCCAGAAATGGAGTTAAACCCAATACCGTTTTATTAATTCCGACAAGCGGTGCTAAAACAGCAGTTAAAAATGATGTTGCTCCGGTGAAAAGTTCAAATTCAGGAAAAACAATTACGCATGAAGTACAGCCAAAAGAAACTTTGTTTGGCATTGAGAAAAAATATAATGTTACGGATGAAGCTTTAAAAGCAGCTAATCCTTTTTTGGTGAAAGACGGTTTGCAGATTGGACAAACTCTTGAAATCCCGTCAAAAGGAAGTGCGGTGAAAACAACTGTTGCAACTTCAGCGAAACCGAAGTCGGCAGCACCGGAAAAGTATGTTTACCATGATGTGGTGGCAAAAGAAACTAAGTTTTCAATTGCAAAACAATATGGAATGACTGTTGACGAATTAGAAAAACGAAATCCTCCAATTGTTTCGAACTTACCGGTAGGGTATCGTCTGACAATAAAAGGAACTGCCCCTAAAGCAGAAACTTCTGCTCCGCCTGTGACTGCTGTTGTAAAACCGGCTGAAGCAAAAAAAGCAGTGGAAACTTCGAAAAAAGCAACTTCTTATATGGAGTATCAGGTGAAACCAAAAGAAACTTTTTATAGTTTAACGCATACTTTCCATATTACTCAGGAAGAATTAACGGCCTTAAATCCGGCACTTTCTGAAGGTGTAAAAGAGGGAATGGTTTTAAAAGTTCCGGCAGGATATGTGGCACCAACACCAATTATCGTACACCAACAGCCTGCTGAAAAAGAAGTTGAAAAAACGATTGAAAAGACCATTGAAAAGCCAATTGAAAAGCCAATTGAAAATACAGGAGGAATTAAAGTGGTAGATAAAGTGAAATCCGAAACTGTTTCCGCGAATCCGGAAGTGGTGGAACTGACTAAAAAAAGAGGGGAGAACGATCGTAAAAAACTGGTTTTATTATTGCCATTCAATTTAGCGAAAATGCAGGGGGATACGATCAGTGCTGCCAGTCGAATTAAGAGTGATAAATTTTTGAATATGACGCTTGATTTTTATTCGGGAGCTTTGATGGCAATCGATTCGGCAAGAACTTTAAAACTGCCAATTGATGTTGCCATTTATGATTCTCAGGAAACGAAAAATAGTTCCAATGTTTCAGGTTTAATGGCTCAAAATAAATTACAGGATGCCAATGCCGTAGTGGGACCTTTCTATCAAAGTAATGCCGAATCTACGGCCAATACATTGCGTTTGTATAATATTCCTGTGATTTCTCCATTATCAAAAGACAAAGCTAACCCAATTGATAATTTGTATCAAACGATCCCATCAAACGACGTGGTGCGAAATGCCGTTTTTGATTATATGAGAGGGAAGAATGGAAACATCGTTGCGGTGGTAGACAAAAAGAAAGAATCAGTGATCAGTTACATCAAACAAAACCAAAAAGGAATTGTGTTTGCTAATCTGACTGAAACCGGAGCTCTGGATGTGGCCAATTTAAAAAGTTTGTTATTGCCTAACAGAATGAACTATGTAGTTATGGAATCGGCCAATACAGCAATGGTTAGAACGACTATAAAAGCTTTGACAGATGCTCAAAAAACCTGTCAGATACAGTTGGTAGTTTTAGAGCCAAACAATACACTGGATTCGGATGAGATTAGTTTTGATAGTTTAATTAAGTTGAAATTGATGTATCCGTCGGTTACCCGTGATAGTGACGAAGCTTCTGTTTTGATTTTCGAAAAAGAGTACCGATTGAAAAATAAAGTAAATCCAAATACCTATGCTACAAGAGGATTTGATGTTACTTTTGATACTATGATGCGTTTGGTTCAGGGAAAAACCTATCAGGAAACAGCCGACTTAATGACAACAGAACAGGTTGATAATAAATTTCAATTTTACAAAAAAGAAGATGGAGGACACGCAAACAAAGGTGTTTACATCTTATATTACGATAATGATCTAACTTTAAAAGTAGCAAATTAATGACATCAAAAGTAACCTATTTAGGCGATTTAAGAACAAAATCAATCCATGTGCAATCCGGAAGTGAAATCATTTCGGATGCCCCGGTAGACAATAACGGAAAAGGAGAAGCTTTTTCTCCCACAGATACGGTTGCCAATGCTTTAGCAAGTTGTATGATGACGATTATGGGGATAAAAGCCCGTGATCTTAATGTAAATTTAGTTGATTCAACTGCCGAAGTAACGAAGATTATGAACGCAGAACCGAGACGTATAGGAGCGATTGAAATCGCTTTTGAAATGAAAGGGGATGCCGATGAGAAAAGCAAAACCATTCTGGAACGCGCTGCAATGACCTGTCCGGTTTTTTTAAGTCTGAACCCTGAAATTGAAAAGAAAATTACTTTTAACTGGAAGTAATCTGAAATTTAAAAGACCATTAATTACATTGCCCCCAAAAAAGTGAAACACTATTTGGGGGCATTTTTATGGTGTGAAAAGTAAAATAATCCCCCCTTTTTTATTGACTTAAATATAAATACCCGACTTGTTTCGTTGTAAAATTATCTTTAGCGACAGATAGAATATAAAAATAAGTTCCGTCAGGCAGTCTTTCATTTTTTAAGAAAACATTTTGGACATTAGCAAATCCATTAAAAACGTTTTCATTGGAGCCATATTCTCTTGTTCGGAATACTTTAATTCCTCTGTTATCGTATATTTCAAGTTCATTTTCAGTCCCGTCTAACCCCTCAATTCTTAGATAATCATTCAGTCCATCTTTATTTGGAGAAACGGCATTATACACTACAAAAGAATCTGTTTTTTTTACTTTAGCAGTAGTAAATATAACATTACCGGATACACTAACAGGAGAAGAGATTGTTTTGTCGTCTTTGTTTACTACCCCGCCTTCGTCAAGCCAGCTATTTTTAGCACTATCCCAACGCACAATACGGATCTCAGAAGGCGATTCAATAATACTTGCCGGAGTTACCGCTTCATCCCAGCTTAAAGTGAGGATAAGATCTGTAGTACTTCCCATTTTTTTAACGGTCCAGTATTCCTTATCATTTACAACCAGAATATTGCTTGTTTTATTCTTAAAAGGATACAAAATACCAGCATCTTTCTGAGAGTATTTTCCACTGAAAGCATCAGTATTCATTTTAAGAGCAGAAATCCCAACAGAATGGTATTTTAATTCATCTCCAACCGGAAAGTTAAAGTCATTATTTCCATTTTTCATTACTTCACCATTTACAAAACTTTTGTCACTAACATTTACGCAGCCTGAGCCATTTTCAAAAATAACCAAACCTCCAAAAGAATCATCGTCGATAATTCCTTCTTTGAAGTCGGCCATTCCGGAAATGCTTAAATAGTTAGAAACCTGAAAAGTTGCAGCATTACCATTACTATTGTTGTTAAATTCTACATCATAGAGTTCGATAGGGATATTTCCGGATATATTCTGATGCCCTGAGACTCCTCTCAATCGTGTTATACCTTTGGAATTACCAGAACTAAAACTGATCAAACCGTCATTGTTTATATGACTGTATAAAAATAATTCACCATCATTAATTAAAACAGCTTTAGATTTATTATCGAAGGCGTTTACAAAACTTACGGGAGTATTGGATGCCACAAAAAGCTCTCCTGTATTGATTATTTGCGAAGTGGCAAAACATGGAATCAATAAAAGGACCAGTCTGCTTTTTAAATTTAATATTCTCATCTTAAAAAAATTCGATTTTATTTTACTACTGCTCTATTTCTTTTTTTTAAATAAATTTCAAAGCTTATTCACTTGTATCTTTTTTACCCCTGATTTCTGGTCGGGTAGCACTAGCCGATGTCAGGATGTTACCAATTTCGTGCAATTTTTAATAAAGAGATGCCGTTCGAATTCCTAAACCTGTGTTTAATTCAAAATAGGATAAAAACATTATTGAAGGAATAGATTTTCGCTCATTACTAAACAACTATGGTAAAATTACAAGCAATATTACCTCATATTTTTAGCTTATATAAATGATAAGTAACTGATGGAGTATTTAGGGGTATTTTTGGATGCTAAAAGTAATAAGTGGAAAAACTCGTAAGATTTCCACCGGTTCAATTTATTCCCAAACTTAATTCATTCTTTGGGGGTAATTTGTTTTTACGTATATATAGGTTTTGTATTCCTAAAAAAAAGGCATTTCGCCTATTGGTTTTATTATAAACTCTCTCAAACTTTGGAGTACTATTTAAATCAATCTTTTTGTTCACAACATTTTGCATCCATTCTTATTGGTAGTATTCTAACGAAAGCTGTTGTGTTTGTTCTTACCTATCCGGGTACATCTCCGGTACAATCCATCTCCATTTTTTTGAGCTGACCCACTTATAACACTTCATAATGTTATATGGAGAGTATTAAATCATTTGTAAGCTGATATATTCCAGATATAACAGCAGATATACCATTTGTTTCTTCTTATTAAGTTTATGGTTTTCTTAGGATTAATATTGCAAAATAAATGAACGATTTTGTGGAACTGAAACATAAAAAAGAATAGAATGAGCTACAGATTACTATTTATTTCGATTTTACTCATGTTATATGGTGCCTCGTATAGTCAGGTAGGGATAGGGAATTCTAAACCGGATAATTCCGCGATGCTTGATATCGTTTCAACTAACAAAGGGGTTGTTATTCCCAGAATTGCATTAACAGGAAGTAATGACTTAACGACGATTTCAAATGGTAATGTTGAAAGTTTATTGATTTACAACACCGCCACCGTTTCAGATATCACACCCGGATATTATTATTGGTCAAAGAATAAATGGAATAAAATAGCGACCACGGATGACACTCTATCCCTAACAGCAGGTAACGGTCTGACATTTTCTAACGGTAAACTGCAATTGGGAGGTGCATTAGAAACACCCACTACCCTAACCACAACAGCGATAAATACATTGGCCATAAACGGATTGGAAGCGGGAGATCTCAAAACCGATGAAATTGTAGTCGTAGATAAAACGAATGGAACCCTGAAAAAAGTCCCAAAAGATTCATTTCTGCAGCAAAAACAGGAGTTGTATATCGCCAAAGAAGGTCAGGAAGAATTTACAACAGTATCTCCGATTAATGATCCGCAAAAAGTAAATGTATATAGAAACGGTATCAGAGTGGATTTTTCCATAGTAAAACCTGGTACTATAAAATTAGAGTCCGGTGCTATTTGTTACCAAAACGATGAAATACGGATCGTATTGGTTTACTAATACAAAAAACTTAAACCTAAATAAGTAAATAAGTAAATAAGTAAATAATTAAAACAGAAAAATGATGAAAACAAAATCTTTAAAATTTGCACTTTGTGCAACAGTTCTTTTGGGAGTTGCCGCAGCAAATGCGCAAGCGACTGCGGACGTCAATAAAGGGGCGAAAGCGGTAAAAGTGGTTGATAATAAAGGTACGATAAAGTACTTTCAATCCAATAACGGTATTACACAGATTGTAAATACAACTGCTGATGTCACCACAACCACATGGCAATTAGGAGGGCAACTGACCAATGATACTTATATAGATGCTAGCGGAAAAGTATTTGGTCTTGATGGTCTTGCTTTAGAAACAGGTGCCGCATCTACCAATGCAACAACAGCATCAGTCCATGGCGGAACGGGTACAGGCTGGACTTTGTTAGTAAGAGATGAAGCTACAGGTGCTACCAAAAAAATGAAAGCAGAAAGTTTAGTGAGCGGAATCAGAGTAGAGTACACACAAGTAGCCAATGCTGCTGCGAATGTAGATGTTCCCGTAGTTGGTTTACCAGCTTTGGCAGCCGGAACTACAGATGCTAAATTGTTTGTTTTTAGAAACGGTATTAAATTAAGAACAGGCACCGATTTTGTGGCGGCAGCAGATAAAGTTACCATTACCTATAGTGCGGCTAATTTACCAATGTATGCTGGTGATGTTATTGAAATTCAGTATATTAAATAATTTCTTCTAAAATCCCTTCTTATGTTTCTTAAAATCAATATTATGTTAGTTTTTTTTGCAGCTTGTAATTTGGGTTATGCACAAACGATTAAAGTGCTTGACAATAAAGGAACTTTGAGAAATATCGAACAGGGAATAGGAAATCTTGCTGAACTATATATTGGCAGTCCAGCGACTCCCCAAACGCTTGCAGGCACCTTTTCAGACATTAGTTTTGCTAGTAGCGGTATTGTTGATACTTCAGACTTTTCTGTAGATGGAAGTTCTATTACGATTAGTAAAAGTGGCCGATATGAAATAACCTATAGAATAAGTACAACTACTACTAATAATGAAATATCCGGAGGAGAGTTCTACCTGGAGGTTGGAGGTACAGAAGCACCGGGTACAAGAGCGTATACGTATACCAGAAACAGCCTTGTGGATAAAAATTCAGTTGCAGTGACTAAAATAATAGTAACAACAGCAGCTACCGTGATTAAGATAAAAGGGCGTACGTATGCTTCGACAGCGGCTGTTTTGTCACTAAGTATGACCAATAACGGGTCTTCATTAATTGTAAAAAGAATTAAATAGATTTTAGAAAAAAAATGAAGTTTAAAATTATCCTTTTAGTAGTACTGATCAGTAACATTAGCCGTGCTCAAATCCGTATTACTTCAGCACTAGCCCCCACGATTACCAATGCCGGACTGGGTAATTTATACAGAGCCTCTGACACAAATCGACTGTACATTGGCTTAAGCAATGGTACCCTTTTTTTATTAGGAAGAGAAAGTGGAAGTTGGAACTTAAATGGCAATTCAAATGCAGCAGCAACAAGTTTATTAGGAACGACGACTGATACAAAAGTAACTTTGGCATCTAATAATACTTCTATTTTGGAATTGGGAAAGCGTAGTACCTTGGGACTAACTTTGACTAAACCTGATTACAACAATGCAGATCAGTACATGGCTTACCTTAGAGGCAGAGGAGGAGTTTCGGCCTTGGAATTTGAAAAATCAACTTCTGCTTTATATGAATCTAGGTTTTATACGAATATAGATGGAAATCTTAGGTGGACAGGGACTACTGGTGCCAATGATTTTTTTGAAATTGGGGCTGGAGGTTACAATGATATGGGTTCTTTAGATATCATTATGGGAGATGGTGGTACTGGGCCTATTGTATTTAAAAAGAACAGTGTTGCCGATGGTACTACTGAGATGATGCGAATACAAGGTCGTCAGCGAAAAGAATATTTTGATCGTAACATAACGCCAAGAGATGCTAGAGTAGGTATATTTACAGGTGGAGCAGTTGCCAATTCTGTTTTGCAGGTTGGCGGTTCATTTTCTTTACCCATTAGGGCAGTAACGGCCAGTACAACTTTGACAGACACTGATTACACGGTTGTTTTAAAATCTGGAACTTATTCCGGCACAGAGGTCATATTACCTCCAGCAAGTAGCTGTAGAGGAAGGATTTATGTTATTAGGAATATTTCAGGAGCAGACAGAAATATATCTGCCTACATAAGCCGGACTGGAGTCAGTAGAACTACTTTAGCAAATAATAGAATCTATAGTTTTCAAAGTGATGCTACAGATTGGCAACTTACAAGTGATGATTATTAGGTTTTATGGAATTTCTCTTTTATAGACCTCAAAGCATTGCAATAATCCTTTGGATGTAAGGAACAAAAAATGATGTAGTACCTGGAAGTATAGATTTTAGTTGTAGAAAGAGAAAAAAAGAAATTTTTCTTTCTCATAGAAAAAGGATAGGTGTATTTAAATGAAGTGAAAGGTGTTTTTTATGGATACGGAACCTATGTTACGGTGTGTTAAATGAATTTACCCAACGGATTTACAGTAAATAAAATAACAACAACAGTGGCGTATCACTGTCATTAAAGCGAGTACATAAGTTTTTACAGCTTCTGCCTTATCGCGAACCACGATCAATAGTGGATCTTTGTTAATCGCGAAAAGAATTAAACAAATTTAAGAAAAGAATGAAGATTAAGTTTATATTTTTAGTAGTACTGCTGATCAGTAACATGAGTCGGTCTCAAATTACTACCACTTCGGCATTAGCTCCAACGTTTCTCGATGCCGGGCTAGGGGATTTATATTTAACCTCCGATACGAATCAATTGTATATCGGCTTGAGCGATGGTAGCCTTTCTTTAATAGGAAGTGGAAGTTGGCTCTTAAATGGTAATTCAAATGCGACGGCAAGAAGTTTGTTAGGAACTACTAATGATATAAAAGTAGCCCTAAAATCTAATAACAATTCTCTTCTTGAATTAGGAAGGAGCAGTACATTGGGACTAAAGTATAATAGCAGTAATACAAATCAATATATGGCTTACCTTAGAAGAGTCGGAGGAGTTTCACCCTCACTACAATTTGAAGTTCCCGCAGGTACTGAGTATAAACCTATATTTTTTATGAATACAGATGGAAATTTTAGGCTGAAAGGAGGTGCCGGCACTGGTTTTTTTGAAATTGGGTCTGTAGGTGCAGAGGACCCAAATGTTTCAGATGGTTCTTTAGATTTTATTATCGGAGACAAAGGTAATGAGCCAATTATATTTAAAAAGAATAGTGTTACTGATGGTACATCTGAGATGATGCGAATACAAGGTCAGGGAAGTGGCTCAACAAGTACTGTGAGAGTAGGTATATTTACAGGTGGAGTAGTTGCCAATTCTGTTCTGCAGGTTGGTGGTTCATTTTCTTTACCCATAAGGGCAGTAACAGCTAGTACAACTTTAACCGACACTGATTACACGGTTGTTTTAAAATCCGGAACTTATTCAGGTACCGGGGTTACGTTACCTACGGTGAGTACCTGTAAAGGAAGAATTTATGTTATTAAGAATTTTTCGGGTGCTGACATCACCATATCCGCATATATAAGCCGGACTGGAGTCAGTAGAACTACTTTAGCAAATAATAGAATCTATAGTTTTCAAAGTGATAATGTTGATTGGCAGCAAATTAAGTGATAGTTATTAGGTTTTATAGAATTTATCTCTTTATTATAGATTTTAGAGCATTACGTTTAACGCGTTGGGAGATAATTGACCAGAAAATAATGTAACAGATAGCAACATAGATTTTAGTTGTAAAAAAGAGAACTATTTCTTTCTCATAGAAGGGTAGGTGTATCAAATGAAATACCTTTTTTAGGGATACAAAACCTACGTTTTTATGTGTTAAATAAATTTACAATAATGAAATAACAATAACAGCCGACGCATCACTGTCATGTCATTAAAGGGGCATACATAGGGGCTTTAGCTTCTGTTTTATGGGGAACCACGGTCAATAATGAACCTTTTTTAATCGTAAAAAATAAATAAATTTAAAACAAGAATGAAGATTAAGTTTATATTTTTAGCAGTACTCATAAGTAATATTACTTTTTGCCAGATTAGTATCAATTCGGCATTAGTTCCAACGATTACCAATGCCGGGCAAGGTGATTTGTACCAAACCACCGATACCAATCAATTGTATATTGGCTTAAGTGATGGTACCCTTTTTTTAATAGGAATGGGAAGGGAAAGTCAAAGTGAAAGAAATTGGAACTTAAATGGTAATTCAAATGCAGTGGCAACAAATTTGTTGGGAACAACCACTGATACAAAAGTAACTTTGGCATCTAATAATACTCCTATTTTGGAATTGGGAAAGCGTGGTACATTAGGACTAACTTTGACTAAACCAGATTACAATAATGCAGATCAATATATGGCTTATCTTAGAGGCACCGGAGGAGTTTCGGCCTTGCAATTTGAAGTTCCCGTAAGTACTGATTATAAACCTATATTTTTTACGAACACTGATGGAAATTTTAGAATGAAAGGATGTGCTGGCGGCGGCAGTGATTTTTTTGAAATAGGATCTGCAGGTACCAATAATGCTTCCTTAGAATTTATTATCGGAGACAATGGTAATGAGCCAATTTTATTTCAAAATTACTTTTATTATTGGGGCAATTACTCTGAGATGATGCGTATACAAGGACAGGGAACAGGTGCAACCAGTACCGTTAGAGTTGGAGTGTTTACAAATGGAGTTGCCAATTCTGTTTTACAGGTTGGCGGGTCATTTTCTTTACCCATAAGAGCAGTAACGGCTAGTACAACTTTAATCGACAATGATTACACGGTTGTTTTAAAATCCGGAACGTATTCGGGTACAGCAGTAACATTGCCTGCAGCGAGTATTTGTAAGGGAAGGACTTATGTCATTAAGAATATTTCGGGTACGGATATTACCATATCTGCCTATTTGGATAAAAATGGGACCAGTAGTACTACTTTAGCTGGTAATAGAATCATTAATCTTCAAAGTGATGCTACAGATTGGTTATTAATAGGTGATGGTTTTTAGATTTGAAGAGTGTTTTTTTTGTGGTTTAACTTTTGATGGAATTTCTCTTTAGATAGATCTCAAAGTAATTTTTAAGTTGAACCAGTGAAATCGAAAAGAAAATTATTTTTAACCGAAAGTAGTTTGAAATAAGCAATTCTAAAACAGGATAATAGCTTTACATTAATAATTTACATTCACCAGTCAGGTTTTGCTGACTGTTTTTTTTACGTGTAAAGCTTGGTGTTTTATCCATAAACTTAAATGAGGTCTTTTTTTAGGTGTATGTATAATGATTGATCCGTTTTTTTAATCTAGCCTAATCCTTGAATTTATAAATGGACAGCCCAATTTTTTACGAGGTTTTTTTTTATGATCTAATTTTTTATCACCACTTTTAAGTAGTGATATTCTTTCTTTTTAGATTTGTTTTTGCAAAGTAAAAGCTCTATTTGGTTCTGAATAAGTGATGGTCAATTAGAGTAGCTTGATATTATTTGATTAAAAATAATGCAAAGTTTGAAATTTTACTATGACTCCGCTGCAATATGTCTTTTAGGAATGTGATTAGACAAGATGATGTTTCATTTTAATTGAGTAAGATTGTGACATTTTTTTTTTTATAGTAGTGTATGGTCTTTCCGGCTGTATATGGTCAGCTAAGTGGAAACACAGGAAATGTTACTTATCCGGGGGGCTGATGTAAAGGTAGTAGGGGAGAAGGTTTTTTGGTCGGTAAATCCAAGAACAGACGAGAGCAGCCACAATGATTTATGGTCTATTTATTATTACAATCAGGGAAGTCTACTAAAATATAAAATTTCTTCGGATGATATAAAAACTATGGGAGCCAAATATGTTAATGCCCTGTGTACAGGATTATATATCCTTAAAATAAAAAATAGGATCAAGCGTTTTATTAAAGAATAGTACTTTCTGTATCGGTTTTCTAAAATAGATGATGTGCTTTTTTAATAAATTGAAAGCGAAAAAATAAATTAAGAAGTAATTCTCTTTATATTAAAAAATAAAAAAATGACCTTTTTGATATTCAAAATGGGTCATTTTTTTTACATTTTTTTCAGCCACTAGTTTCAGTTGATTCTCTAAAAAAAAGCAGTTTTAAAAGGATTTGTTGTTTAAAGAAAATAGTGAGCGAGTGACTTTTCAGGAACCCTCTGGCTTACTAGTCATTTTCGGGTTTTAAATCCTCTAAAATCGGAGTGCTAACTGTTTTTACCTCCTTCTGAATTTTTCCGTTTTTCTGTTCAAAGATCAGTATGGTGTTTTTACCTTTTTTAAGCCAACAGCCCGGAACATACAATGTTTGCTGAGGACCAACACTCCAGTAGCGTCCAATATTGATTCCGTTTACAAAAACAATTCCTTTACCCCAGTCGCGCATGTCCAGGAAGGTATCTCCGGTTTTACTTAGGTTAAAGGTTCCCTGGTATACCGTAGGGCGATCTGTTTTTCCTGAGTTTTGGTAAGCCGTTATATCCGGTTCCTGAGCCATTGGTAATGGGTACATTTTCCAGTTTCCGGTAATGGTTTCGCCATTGATTATTACAGGGCTAATAATTCCTTTATTGTTGGCATTAATTTGAGAACCGTAATTGATACGTCCCATATTCTCCACCAGAATATCTAGTGTTGCATTAAAGGGAACTTCAATTTCACAATCGTATTTTTTGTAATAGCGGTTTAGCTCTGCTACTTTTTTTCCGTTGACATATACTATGGCGTAATCACGTAGTCCGTTTAATTCTAGTTTCCCACTAATAGGCTGTGTAAATCTTTTGCTGTACCAAACATAACCGTCTCCCTGATTGAGCTGTTCAAAGGTTAAAGGATGGTCTGCCGTTACAGGAGGGATTTTAGACTTTAAATCGGCTAAATCAATGGCTTTTGTTAAGGTAATGTTCGGAATAGTGATCACAGGCATTTTTGCCGGAACAGCCGGAGTTACATTGGTTTTAAGCAGGGCTCTTAACGCATTGTATTTTGGGGTTGCCCAACCTGCTTCGCTAATTGGAGCGTCGTAATCGTAAGAAGTCATGTCAGGCTGAATGTCATGTTCTTTGTCGTAATTGGCTCCGGAAGTAAAACCGAAATTAGTCCCACCATGCACCATATAGTAGTTGAATGAAACCTTATTGTCTAAATATTTTTGTGTTTGGCTTGCAGTTTCCTCGGGAGTTTGTGTCGGGAAAGGTTCTGCCCAATGATCCAGCCAACCCGGATAAAATTCGGCCACCATGTACGGACCTTGTCCGTTGTTGAATTGGTTGACCACATTTTTTAGTTTTGTAATATCACTTTCGCCATTTGCCGTTGGGAGAGCACCCGGTAACGCTCCGCCTTCAAATAACCAGCTTCCGTCTGAAGTAAAGAAAGGAACTTCGAAACCAATATCTTTCAATTGCTGAAAAACGGCTGCACTGTATTTTTTATGTTCTTCAAGTGGGATGTCTTTGCGTTGTGCTACATAGGATCCAAATTCATTTTCGCCCTGAACCATAATAATCGGGCCTCCTTTGGTGATTTGTAAATTCTTAACCTGATGGTACAATTCGGTAAAATAAGCTTTTGTAGCCCCCAGATAGGCCGCATTATTTCCGCGAATGACCATGTTAGGAACATTTTGTAAAAACCACGGATAACCTCCAAATTCCCATTCGGCACAAACATAAGGTCCCGGACGTAAGATCACAAATAAACCTTCTTCCTGAGCCGTTTTAATGTACTCGGCCAGATTTTTATTTCCGGTTTTAAAGTCCCAGATTCCGGGTGCCGTTTCATGATAGTTCCAAAATACATAGGTGGCCACAGCATTTAAACCCATGGCTTTCATCATCTTTAAACGATGGCGCCAATAAGGCTGCGGAATGCGGGAATAGTGCATTTCTCCGGAGTGAATTTGTATGGGTTTTCCGTTCAACAGGAAATTTCCATTGGCAATAGCAAAACTTTGCTTCTCTTGTCCTGCCGCAGAAAGGGTGAGAGAAAGAAACAGAAAGGTAAGGTATATTTTTTTCATCTTTAATTGTAATTAGTGTTGACTATAATGAACAAGAGAGCACTATAAATCGCGCCCTCTTGTTTCTACTAACTAACCAATAAATTTTTATTCTGAAAATTCTAATTTTTTCAACTTGTTCCATCCGCCACGTGTAAAATCAGGAATTTCTACAGGAGCTGAACCGTTGTCAAGAGAAATCTCTGTTAAAGGCCCTAAACAAGACCATTCGGCTAAATCGTAAACGTCCATGTCTAACGGAAGTCCTTTTTGCAGACAGTAAATCAAACGGTAATCCATTACGAAATCCATTCCTCCGTGACCGCCGACTTTTTTAGCCTGCTCTTCGATATTTTTTACAATCGGGTGTTTGTATTTTTCCATTAATGCTTTTTTCACCTCTGCAGGAACAAAAGAGTGTGCGCTTAATTTTTCGTGATTTGGTTTTACGTCGTCACCTAGTTCTTTGCCGTCTAAAGCATATCCTTCTAATGGGTATTTGTTGGCAAAACCTTTTGTGCCGCTTAATTGGTACATTCTGCTGTACGGACGTGGAGAGGTAACATCGTGCTGAATCTGGATTGTTTTTCCGTTTTCGGTGCGAATCATGGTCATGGTGTGATCTCCATTTCTAAAATCTTTGATTTCTTTTCCAGATTTTTCTTTGATGTAGGCCGGATTTCCAACTGCTTTAGTGTCCATAGAAACTAAAAAGTTCATTTTGTCACCACGGTGAATGTTCAAAGCCTGACAAGCCGGTCCCATACCGTGCGTAGCATAAATATCGCCACGGTGTTTGATGTTGTAATCCATTCTCCAGTTGTTCCAGTATTCTCCCCAGAAAGGCTGAAGTCCGTGAATGTAAGATCCTTCGGCATGTAGAATTTCTCCAAACACACCTTGCTGCGCCATGTTTAAGGTAGTAAGTTCGAAGAAGTCGTACACACAGTTTTCAAGTTGCATACAGTGTTTACGGGTTTTTTCGGAAGTATCAATAAGTTGCCAGATTTCTTCCATTGTCATTGCACCCGGAACTTCTATGGCTACGTGTTTACCGTCTTTCATGGCCTGAACACCAATAATTGCGTGATGTTTCCAGTCGGTAGCGATATATACTAAATCCACATTAGGTAAAGCAGTTACTTTTCTCCAGGCATTTTCGTCACCGTAAAATTCCTGAGCTTTAGGAAATCCGGCTTTGGTTAAGGTTTCGTTTGCTTTAGAAGTGTTTTCCTGTGTCATATCGCATAAAGCGACAATTTCTACACCCGGAATATGTGTCATGCGCTCAACTGCTCCGGGACCACGCATCCCAAGACCTATAAAGGCAACACGAACAGTAGGTATTGGTGCTGTTGCCAAACGCAAAACATCGGTCTGGCCTTTTGCGCGGGCAGGTGTTTTGGTTTTAATCATTTGTGCCGATGCGTTTGTTCCTCCAAACAGAATACAGGCGGCTAACATGAATTTTAAAATACTAGTTTTCATAATGTATTATTTTGATTTGAAATGATTGATAATCTAAAATCCGATTATCGGGGATTATTGTTGTGTTGTATTTTTAGTAAACCGTTGGGTGAAATGCATAACGAGAATGTTTTTTGCCACTGATTAGAAAGATTCACATAGATTTTACACGCAATTAGTAAAGAAATCTGTGCGGATCTTTCTAATCTGTGGCTAATTTTATCATTTTAGCATTGCCATGGTTGTTCATCATAATTTTATGGTAATGTATTGAAATTTATTTCGGGTTTTTTATTCGTTAATGGTTTTGTAAAAATAGTTTTTGGAGTGGTATAGTCATTAAAAAAACCTCCGTTTTTTAGATAAAAGAAACCCTCTTCCGTTCCTCCTGCAAAATCCATTCGGTATTCTTTTGCCCCAGTGTTGTCGTTTGTAAAGCGTGCTGAATTAATTTCGAACCAGTTGCCTTTTTCATCACAAACCCATTGATTATTGAACAGGACTTTGCGTGACAGATCTCCCTGTTCCGGGATGAAATTTTCCAGAAAGGAGTGAAATCGTTTCAAATAGGTATTGGTTTGAGGACGATTGAAACTGGCAATCAATAACCATTTATTCAGTTCGGGAGCATAAAAGTAAGCGGTATAGTTGGTGGTGTTATTACCGGCAGGCAATCCACGAAGTAAAAACTTGTAGGTGTTTCCAGCTTTCCAATTGTATTTTAAATAACTCTGTCCACCTGAACCTTCGTTGCCAAATTCGCCTGTGTGTACATTTTCACCTTTTTTCAGCAGTTTAATTTTATGAGTTTCCGGAATACTGTTAGGATCGTCAGTGGTAAACGGGCTCCAAACCGAGAATAAAATTCTTCTTTCGGTGGCTGAGTTTACCTGAATTCCAAAGTAACCTTCGCCAAAACCATTTGCCATAAAATAAGATCCAATTTTATCCTCGTTTTGAGGAACGGTAATTTCGTTGTAATACCACTCGGTGTTGGTGTTTTCTGGAGTCTGATAGTTTAAATGAACAGAAGGTCCACGACGTCCCCAGTGATAGAAATCACCTTCATTGTTGGGTACATACGAGATTTTACCGTCAAAATCAGCACTTGCAATCGTTAAACGACTAATAGACGGGAAACGATCGCCGGTTTTACTGATTCCTTTTATTTTAACAGCAATATATCCTTCTTTTTTAAGGTTCCAGGTTCCTGCAATAACAGCCTTTTTTGAGGTGGTGAAGTTTACTTTTTTAGTTTCGTTATTGATCGAAAATTCCAGTTCAGATTTCCCATAAACTTCAACAGATCCTTCTACGGTAATTTGAAAGGTTCCGGGTTTAGAAATTCTGAAATAGGCGGTGAAAAACTCGTTGGAATCTGTCCAGTTTTCGATACCATTATCTGTAATGGTATTTTTTCCGTCTAAATGTTTAGAACTATACGCATTTCCTCCAAGGGGCAGAGAAATTGTTGTTTTTGGATTTTCTATGGTTTCATTTTCCGATGGTACATCATCATTGCTGCCAACACAGGAAACCGAAACTAGAAAAGAAGCAAAAAACAGGTATACTATTTTTTTCATTTTTTGAGATTAAGTTATTATAAATGTATTCTTCTTTTTTAAATTAACCTCTCTAACTCTTTTAATTAGAGAGGTATAAACAAATAAATATTTAAAATGATTATTTACCACAACTAATACATTTTAAAGCATCTTTCAGGTTTAGGGCTCCACATTTGCTACAAATAGCATGCATCGAGTTTGATGAACCATCTACTGCTTTTTGTTCACTATATCCTTGAGCTGTTAAGTCAATATCACCTTCCGCATTTAAAGAGGTATCATTATTTATTGAAAGTAAAGAAAGCTTTGCATTAGCGTATTGATTTGGGCCTGAAAATTTGACAGTAACCGAGAATGTATTAATTCCGGGAAGCAATTGTGTAGTTATTGTTCGATTAGAAGGCCCGAAGGCAGAAGTTATTAATGGAACACCAGGCATTCTAACTTCATATTTAGTAGGTACATTTCCGTGGTATCCAAATTGAAACTTAGCCTCAACAGCTTGAGAACAATATATTTCTCCAACAATTACTGCTTCAGTTCCTGAATTAAATTCTTGTGTGATCTGAAAAAGGGAGTATTGTATACTACTTGATTTTGCAGTTAAGGCAGTAGATTTTTTAGCGCCTGATTGTGAAGTCGAAGCTTGATTTGATGATAGCGGTTGTTCTGAAATTTCTTCATTGACACAACTGAAAATAAGAAGGGATAAGGAAAGTAAGCATAGGAGTTTTTTCATATAATAAGGTTTAATAGGTTAAAAGGATTATTATAAATAACCTCTCTAATGGACCAAATTAGAGAGGTTTCAAAACAAACAATAAATAAAAAACTATGGGTTTTGTGTTAAAGTTCCCGGATAAGCATTGACTTCAGATTGTGGGATGTATTGTACCACACGAGGGCTTGTTGCCGGAACATCATTCATTGGTAAATGAGGACCAGGGTAACGGCGTGTCATGGTTTGTCCGTTTCTGTAGACGTCATAACCACGATGTGCTTCAAAAGCCAATTCTAACTGACGTTCTTCATCAATGCGCTGTGAAGCATTTGTACTGCTAAGAGAGGTGTAGCCTCCACCAACAATTGCTCTTTCGCGAATAATGTTCAGGTTAGTCAAAGCATTAGAGTAATCTCCTTTTTTTGCATAAGCTTCTGCCATGTTCAAATACATTTCGGCCAATCTCGAGATGATAGGGGAGTGCAGGTGCGAATCATTATTTTGCAAAGAACATTTTGTGATGTAAAACATTGGATACACACGGTTTAAAAGCATCATGTAATCCTTTTCTCCGGTATAGGTTTTTCCCTGATAAGAGATGGAGTATTGATTTTCGGCTGCATTTACTACTGTAAGGTTGTAATCTGTTGTTCCAATTGTGATAAAATAGGATCCGTCAGCTTTTGTTTTTAATGGTTGTTGCACATAATTGTATCCGGTTTGTGTACCGCCGGCATTGAAAACATCCGTTATAAAGCGGAAAGCCTCTGTTTTATTTCCACTGGCATCTTTGGTATATTGCGGATCAATAAAAGCCCAACGCGCATCTTTTTTGAGTCCGGATTTTCTCAACAAGTCAAGGTATTCTCCACTGGCATACATTTCTCCCCATCCTTGTCCCTGAATATTGGCATACATTCCTCCAATTCCATAATAATGATCAAATCCTGAATATTCTGAAGCTACTCTTTTTATTGCAAAAATAGTTTCTGTTTGTTCAGCAGCATCCGGCGCAAAAGTATTGTATTTCATAAAGTTTGCACGGCTTAATAAGTTGTATCTGCCACTCATGATTACTTTTTTGGCATAATCAATAGAAAGTGAGGCATACTCCTGATTTGGCGTTTCATAGGTACCACTCATATACAAATACACTCTTGAAAGCATGGCTTGTGCCGCTTCTTTAGTAGCATAAGCAGCAGATTTTCCAACAGACATTAGAGCTTCCGCTTTTTTCAAGTCGTTAATCGCTTGGTCATAGGTTGCTTTTACAGTAGAACGGTCCGGAAGTTTTAGATTATAAAGATCCGCTGGCAGGCCGTTTACAATTGGCACACCTAAATTGGTCTCAGGCGATTGTGCGTAAGGTCTTCCATACGTACGGCATAAGTAAAAATAAATCATGCCTCTTAAGTAATAAGCTTCTCCTAATTGCTGATCGATAGCCGGGCTTTCTCCTTCTTTAATGGATGTTATCAAATCACTTGATTGTGAAATGATTTTGTAACCATTGTTCCAAAAAGTAGATAATCTGTTATTGTCAGGAACATGCTGATAGGAAATAAAAGAGTAAAAGTGATCCGTAGAAGTTCCTCTAATCATGATATTGTCTCCCGGATATTCACCAACGCGGTGCATCACATCTGACCAGGTTTTTAATTGGGCATAACAGCCGTTTAGTAATACTTCTACCGAAGCTTCTTTATCTTGTTGTATTTTATCTTTTGTATAGGAAGAAAATGGTTCTCTGTCTAACTCACATGAGCTCAGAACACTAATTGCAATACCTAATAGTAATATCTTTTTCATGATTTTATTTTATAACGTTAAGTTGAGACCTAGTGTAATTTTACGTGTTTGCGGGTACATGTCTCTGGCGACACCAGAAATTACATACTCTTCAGTTGAGGCATCCCAATTTGGTGACAACTCAGGTGATACACCAGAAAAATGGGAGATGGTAAATAAGTTTTCTCCGGTTATAAATAATCTTAAGTTGGTAATGTGTAAGTGTTGTAACGGTATGTTATACCCCAAAGAAAGACTTCTCATTTTTAAATAAGTTCCGGTTTCTAAGAAACGGGAAGATGATTTTTGAGAGTTACTAGGATTGTTATAAATGGCTTGTGGATGTGTCGCGATATCACCCGGTTTTTCCCAACGACTCCACCCGTTATTTAGATTCATTTGGTTTCTGTCAGAATATGCACCATCCGAGTCAAATTCTGATCTCGCATAGTTATAGATTTCACCTCCAACAGAATAGCTAAAAACTGCTGCAAAATCAAAGTTTTTATAGTTTAAACTGGTAGAGAACCCTCCGAAGAAGTCAGGAGTATAAGAGCCAACTACTTTTTGATATTTAGACGCCTCACCATAACTATAAGTTTTTACACGTTCTCCCGAAGCATTGGTAGTAAACCATTGCGGTTTCCCATTATCAGGATCAACACCAGCCCATTCGGTTAAGAACCAGCTGTCTACATCGTATCCCGGTTTTAGTAATTTTTTAGCAGCACCTTCTACACCGCTTCGATCGGAAACAATTATTTCCTGTTTGTCACCATAAAGACCAGTTACTTTATTTTTGTTAAACCCAATATTGGCGTCAAAGGACCAAACCAAATCTTTAGTTTTGATGATGTCTACATTAACAGAAGCCTCAAATCCTCTGTTGTTTACAGCTCCAACGTTTCTCCAAATACGAGTTACTCCGATAACACCCGGAAGTGGAACCTGGTACAATAAATCAGAAGTATCTTTATCGTAATAATCTAAAGTAATATTTACTCTGTTGAAGAGGCTTATATCCAGACCGACACCGGTAGTAAATGTTTTTTCCCAGCTTAGATCGGGATTTGCTAATTGTGAAATTAAGGCACCTGGGTTTTCATCATAGCTATAATCAAAAGTATATAATGGCAAGTGGCCGTATAAACTGTTTGGGCGATTTCCTACCGAACCATAGCTAGCTCTTAATTTTAAGTTGTTTACCCAATCTGCTTTAAAGAAAGCTTCTTTATGGATATTCCATCCACCACTAATAGAGAAGAAATTACCGTATTGAGCATTTTTACCAAAATTCGATGCTCCATCACGTCTAAAAGAAAATTGTGCCAAATATCTATTATCATAAGAATAGTTGATATTTGATAGTAAAGATTGCACGGCCCATTGTCTCTTGTTTCCGTTTACAGCTTCAGGTTTGGCAGCCGGGTCTGTTACACTAATTCCGGGAGGAATACCTGTTGCAATTGCCTGTGTTTTTTTGAAATTATATTCGTTCCATTCATAACCGGCTACCGCATTCACATTATGTACACCAAACGATTTGTTAAACCTTAACAGTTGATTGGTGTATAGCTTGTTATAAGTTTCAAATTGATCTTCAATTCTACCTTTTACAGCTAAGGCTGAAGACGATCTAGGATCCGAATAAGATGTTGAATTGTAATTGTCAAATATGTAATTGTTTACAGAGGAATACGTCAGCCAGCTTGTTAATTTTGCATCGAAATCCATATTGGCACGAACAGTATATTTTTCTGATTCAGAATAATTCCATTGTAAATCATACAAATAGTTAGATCCGGTCGTATTTACCCAAGTTGGGTTTGGTGCATTTCCTACTAATGATCCATCCGGTAAATAAGGACTGTCCCAAGGCAGGTTACGATACATTGCTCCAACATCATGTTGCTGGTTGTATACTTTTTCTCGCGTTAGATTGATCTGTGGTTTTATGGTAAGCCATGAAATTGGTTTGTATTCAAATTTCATCAAACCGTTATACCTTTTATAATCGTAGCCCTTTATAGCTCCGGTTTCATCATAAACTCCTAAGGAAACATAACTTTTAAAGTTTTCTCCACCACCACTAATCGATAAGTTGTAATCCTGAGCAATCCCTGTTTTAGTACCATTTTTCCACCAGTCGTAGTTTTTGTTTCTTAATTCAGGAGTCCACCACCAAACATTTTGAAAATCTTGTTTGTTGGCGAAAGAATTGTAATAATCATACAGCTCAGATCCGTTCATCATTTTGAGATTTCCATTGTTTATGGTAGACAGTGCTGTTCTTGAAGAGAAATTAATGATTGATTTCCCGGCTTTCCCGCTTTTTGTAGTAACTACAATTACCCCATTGGCTCCTTGTGAACCGTAGACGGCCGTAGAAGCAGCATCTTTAAGAACCGTTAAATTTTCGATATCAGAAGGATTCATAGGAGGAGAACTGTTTCCAACGATCACACCGTCTACTACCCAAAGCGGGTCAGTGCTTCCGTTTACGGTAGTTTTACCTCTAATAATCACTTTTGAGGCACCACCAGGCTCACCTCCACTGGTACTGACAAAAACTCCACTTGCTTTTCCAGCCAGTAAGTTTTCAACAGTTGGAGTAGTAACATCCAATAACTTTTTGTTGTCTAAAGTTTGTAACGATCCGGTTAAACTCTCTTTTTTTACTTTGCTGTACCCCACGATAACAACTTCATCCATCTGCTGTCCGGCTTCTTTCATTGTCACTTTAATAGTGCCGTTTCCAACAGGAATTTCCTGATCCTGCATTCCTAAAAAGGTGAATACTAAAATCGTATTAGCATTGGGTACTTCAATGGCAAAGCTTCCATCGATATCGGTCTGAACCCCCGTTTTGGATCCTTTTATAATAACATTTACACCTGGAATCGGAATTCCTTTGTCGTCTACAACTTTACCCTTCACTATTTTTTGGAAGGCCAGTAAACTGGTTTTGTTTAAAGAAATCTCTTTTGAGGGAGCAGCAGTTGTAATTTGAAAAGTTACGGACAACAAGGTACACAATGTTGTTTTTAAACTTTTATCAAGTACTGTCTGCAACTTTAAAATCTTAGGATTTTTTGAAAGTGCTTCTTTCATACTTCTGTTTGGTTTTTGGTTAATGATTGTTTTTTGCGGTTATTTTTTGTTGTAATTATGATGTTGATTTTTTATTCTTTTTTAACCTAAAAAAGCTTTTTTAAGAAGGAAAAATCTGATAGGTAGTTTTAACTACCTGACGAAACTATTGATTATATTTTTATTAACCAAGAAAAAACACAAAAAATGTGCTCGAACACACAAAATTTGTGTTCTCGAGCACATTTTTTTGCAGAATAGCCTAAATTTGACCCTAAAAATAGATGAGCTGCGTAGGGAGCAAAAAATAAAGACTGAACTAAAAAGTGAGAATTTTATGGGTAATTGTAATTGTTCTTTGTAAAAAGAATTAATTCGTTTAAAAACAGGTCTTATTTATGTAAATAATGTTTTTTTGGATTACTTTGTTATGAAGTAAAAAAACTATAAAATCCCTATTTTTTTAGCTGATTTAGGGCAGCGAAACTGGGTTTTTCGGAACAGAGAATTTTGGAAGGTTTAAAAGAGCTTTTGATTGTAAAAAAAAGATGCAATGAAAGTCTTCTAATAATATTTTAATTTAAAGAGCATATTTTTTCTTCTGGATAAAAAAAAGCCTCTCTAATCAAATTAGAGAGGCTATAGAAACAATATTTTTAAGTACTAATTATAAAACCTTGTTTCTTTGTTATTTTAAGTAAGGCCGACTATTCAGCTATTGGATGCTTACTTTTGATTGTTAAATTCTGTAAGCAAAGGCGTTATGTGATTTCTGGTATCTTCGTCTAAAGCTGCTTTTATTTTATCAGCCTCTTCCGGGGAATATTTCGACAATCCTAAGATTCCTGCTGCGGCTACATTGTAAGATTGGTTTTTAGTACTTTCAATCATTAAATTTTTGTAAGCAGCATCACCCGTTCCGGCAAGTTTGATAATGGCTGAAGCTCTCGCATAAGTTTTTTTATCATTTTGGGCAATGTTCAATAAGGTTTTAAGTGCAGCTTCTTTTATAGTATTGTCTGCCAAATCAATGGCACGGATACTGCGGGTTCTTAAATCGTCTCTCTGGTCTTGTAGGCCAGCTAAAAGAATCAGCTGTGCCTCATGACTTTTGTCTTTTGCCGCAAATTTTATCGCTTCAACTCGGTTGTAGTAGGTAGGAACGTTTTTGTATTGATATAGATAATCGGATATTTTTTTATTGTCAATGACCTTACCCACTAAAATTTTGTCCGGATCAAGATCTATGAAATCGGGTTTTGAAGGCAGGTCAAAACTAAAATCCTGCTCTCTTTTGTCCATTAAAATATCTTTTCTGACTTTGGTTCCATTAACATAAAAATCTACTTTTAACGGTAAGGTAAAGGTTTGTACGGAACTTTCCTGGACTTGTTTTACTGCCATTGTTGCTTTACCATCGGCATAACCGTATTCAATATTTAAAATAGGATTTCCGCCCTGAAAGTACCATTGGTTAAAATAAGGACTCCAGTCTTTTCCGGTTACTTCTTCCATTGCTAAACGCAATTGATGACTTTCTCCTGTTTTGAAGGCATTGGTGGTAAGATACTTATTTAAAGATTTAAAGAAGGCTGCGTCACCCATTTGATTTTTTAAAGCATACAGGATGATAGAACCTTTGGAATAGCTAATGTTGTCAAACATATCTTCTTTGTTTCCATAATGAAAACGTGCCAATGGCGGACTAACTCCATCTTTGGAAGAACGCAGGCAGTTTTGTAGTTTTTCATAACGAGAACGGTCTTCGGCATCCTGTCCTTCATCATACCCGTGCCAAAGGACTTCACCAAAAGTAGCAAAAGATTCGTTCATGGTTAAGTTCGACCAGGATTCGGCAGTTACATAATCTCCAAACCATTGGTGAAAAAGTTCGTGTGCAATAGTACTTTCCTGATTATCGTCTAATAATTCTCTTTCGGTTTTTTGTACGTGCTCACCATGTAAGGTTGCCGAAGTATTTTCCATGGCACCCGAAACATAGTCTCTTGCTACAATCTGAGCATATTTTCCCCATGGATATTCTACCCCAAGCATTTTGCCGTAAAACTTCATCATATCCGGAGTTTTCCCAAAAATTTGTTTGGCGTAGGGCGCATATTTTGGTTCCAGATAATAACTTACTTCTTGTCCGTTATAAGAATCTTTGTAAATTTTAAAATCACCTACAGCCATCATAAAGAGGTAGGGTGAATGCGGCAGTTCCATTTTCCAGGTATCGGTACGTGTACCATTTTTATTCACTTTTTGGGAGATTAGTTTTCCGTTTGAAAGTGAAGTGTATTTGGCATCAACCGTCATCGCAATTTCAGAAGTTGTTTTCTGATTGGGTTTATCAATGGTTGGGAACCATGCCGATGAGGCTTCTGTTTCACCCTGTGTCCAGATTTGAATCGGTTTGTCGTCTTTTCCGTCAGGGTTTATAAAATACAAACCTTTCGCATCCGTTATGGCAGCACTTCCTTTGACTTTTAGTTCGTCCGGTTTTGCGGTATAATCGATGAAAATGATGTATTTTTCGGTGCTTTTATATTTTCTGTTTAAGGTGATCAAAAGCTGTTCATTGTCGTAGGTATACTTTAACGGAATTGTCTTTTTTCCATCAACCATAGCAATAGTTTTGAAATCCATTCCTTTGGCATCCAGTCTAAGAGAATCGGTATCATAAAAATGAGGTTTTAAAGTCAGCCATCCTTTTCCGTATAAATAACGTTTTCCATAATCAAAAGATACGTCTAGTTTGGTGTGCACAAGGTCATTTACTTTTAGCGGGGTAACCTGATAAACAGATAATGGGTTTTTGGTCTGATCACTGTTTTGGGCCATCGTATTTTGCCCGGCAACAAGGAAAAGACTAAAAAGAGAATACTTTAAAAATTGTTTGTTCATTTTTTGGTTTTTAGAATGATTATTTTGATTGATTATTGTTTTAAACTATTATTCTCTGTTGGGTGTAATTCATTTTAACACATAGTAACATAAGTGCTGCACGCATAAAAAAGACGTTTCACTTCATCTAAATACACATAATCTTCTATTTGAAAGAAATTTATTTCTTTTCTGTTCTCTTTTTACACATATCCCGATGCATCGGGACTATCTGTTTAATCTTTTTTATATCCGACGAGTTGCTATTATTAAAGCGGTTGAAATATAATTCTTAAGGTTTCAAAAAAGTATTTACTTGCCATAAAACTCGTATTTTTATTTCGAAAAATACAATTTTAACCGAAGTATTTTTATAGTTTTTCTATAATTCGAACTTCACCATCTTTCTCCTCTTCGGTTAAAATATTGGATTGTTTTTTACTATACGTTTCAAAAGTCCATTGTACAATTTTGTTGTCAGGGTATAACCTGGCTTGTTTTTGCAACCATTCCTCTGCTTTTTGTGCCGAAGCATTTTTTTCGATTGCCCAGGCCGTAATGAGTTGGTTTGCCGGAAGAAAATTCATAACCGTATTGTCAACTTTGGGGTTAAAAGCAATAATGTTTTGTAAAGCATTTTTGGCTTTGTCGGTATCGCCCAAGCTCGTGTAACATTGATAATTGAGCCAATTTTCGAGCCTTTCGTCAATATCTTCGGCATAAGGTTTTCCTACTCCTAAATTTTTAGGCCATAGTTTAGCATCCGAAATCAATTGTAATGCTTTTTTGTATTGCTTGTTTTTCATTTCGGTCAAAGCCTGCATCAGTTTTGCTTCATGATACAATTGACGTCCTGCAGTAGCGCCTTCAAAGGGAAGGATTTCCAGTTGGGTCAGGAAAGCATCGGCGGCAGCGTATTTTTTGTTCAGGAGCAGTGTTTTGGCATACAGCATTCCTATTAAATAATTTTGAGGATGTTTTTTATAGAAAGGTGCTGCGGTTGCCAGTGCTTTATCAAATTGTTTTTGGGCAATGTAGTATTCAGTTAAAAGTTTAGGATATCTCCAGCTTTGACCGTCTATTTTAATCGCTTGCTGCAGACTGGATAGAACCAATTGGGTCTCATTTTTAAATAACGAAGCTTTGGCCCCATAAAAAGCCGGATCAGCAGGCAGATTGGCACATTGCAAAAACAATTCTTTTGCTTTTGATACATTATCGCGATTCCATTCGATTAGAGCCAAATGATATTTCAATTGCCACTGGCTGTTCGTTTTGATTAGTTTTTCCAGAATTTGTGCTGTTTCTTCACGGAAAGGGAAACTATTGTCGGGTTGGAGTTTGCTTAAATCAACAGTTTTGTTTTCTAAATAAGCTTTCCAATATACAATTTCAGCATTTGGAAGGGCAAGTGAAAGTACTTTTAAAGCTTCTTCTTTACGGCCTAATTGTGTATACCATATTCCTAACTCCAGATACGTTTGCTGTGGCATTTCGTTTTGAATCAAAGCCGTAAAATGCTGTTTTGATGCCTCTGACGAATCCCAAAGATATTTCTCAAAACCAACAAAATGATTAAGAGGATCAACGTTATTTATGGTATTGAGAATTTCGACTGCTTTACTTTTATTATTTTGCAGACGAGATAATACGGCAAGTAATTGCAGACTTTCTAAATTATCCTGATTGTTCCGTAAACTTTTTTCGGCATATTCAGCTGCTTTTGCAAGATTGTTTTCCCTAAAGTAAATTTTGCTTAAAGCAGTATAGGCAGAGCTTCGGAATTCAACGCTTGCTGCTGCGATATCAAAACCGTCCTTGGCATCGGTAGTATTGCCTAAATGCAGGTTGGCTAATCCGTAATAATAATTGGCAGCGGGATGATAGGTATCGATGGATAAAGCTTTAGCTGCCGAATTTACAGCTTCCTGGTATTGAAATTTACGAATTTGTAAAATCGCTAAATCAGCCAAAGCAGGAGCGTAGTTGGGATCTTTTTGAAGACAGGCCGTTAGTTTTTCTTCCGCTTTTACGTAATCTTTAAAACTAAGGTAATTTTTTCCCTGCAGGTACAATCCGTACACGGAGTTGTGGTCAAAATCTTTTGGAGTTTCTAACGGACGATTCAGATTTCCATCTTCCGGTGCCGAATTCCACACGAGTTTATTTTCGCCAATTGTTAGTTTTAGTTGGTTTGGATCAACAACAATCTGAATAGAATCTTTGAAGGATTGCAATGTATTTACCGAAATATCTTTGGAATAGATTTTTTTGCCATTGTCAAAGACTTCCAGTTTTTCGTTTAGTTTTTGAAGTGGAGAAAAATAGATTTTCAACCAGCCGTTTTCGTTTTTAACGTTTACGGCTCCATAGTTATTTGCTTTTACAAATCCTTTGGTTTGTTTTACCGGAAACCAGTATTCTGTCCATAAATCCGTTTGATAAGGGGTGAAAGAGCGCTGTTTAAAAGGAGTTAAACTGCTGTTTTCACTCGCCTGATTGAACAGTCTTCCACTTTGAACTTCTACATATTGACCGTCGGTATCGGTTAATAATTTTTCCCAGATCATTCCTTGCTGAGACAATCCCCAGATCCATATTTTCTTGCCGGGTTTGTCGTCGTGATTGCCATATCTTCCCATTCCGAAATCTTCATCATGGTAATATCCGCCAAAGAAATCGTCGTATTTGCCAAAAACATGATACGATTTGTAACCGCCAAAATCATTGTTTTTGTAGAAGGAAAGGTCTTTGCCATTTTCTTTATCAATGGGCCATGAATTGTGCTCACCATTGTGACCAATATAACTTTGTCCCGGGTAAATAAACTGTAGACTTTCAGCAGCTTTTATACCGGTATTCATCCAGGTATAGTAAGGCTGCTCGGTTTCGGTGGAATTGAACCAGAAGGAATTGGTAGTAAAATACGCTTTGTCTTTGGGTAAATTAATGTCCAGTTTCCAGGACGTTCGTGTGAGCAGATCCAATACGCCAATTACACAGCTTACACTTCCGTCTCCACGAGTAAGGGTGATAAAATCCACAGGGGTAGCACAGTTAGGAGTGTGTCCGATGATGCCATAGTTGCCCTCGACACCACCGCTTGTCCAGGGGCCGCGCATGGCGATATCCCGGAACTTAATCACATGATTGTTGTAAATAAAGTCCTTTCCTGTTGATTTCTCAATGGCCGACCACACTTTTCCACCAATTTCCGGAAGAATCATGAGTTTGATGTAATCATTTTCAAGTTCGATTACTTTCCATTCTTTTTGCACAGGTTTATCCGTAAAACCGTCAAAACGAAAATAAGGATAGACTTTTGTGTCTGGTTTCGGAATGGGATCAGGGTCTGAAAACGGATAAGTGGTGAATACTTTTTTGTATTCTTTTATGGTGGGTTTATTTTGTGCGTTGACAAACAGGCTTCCAAAAAGTAAAACGGATAAAAAGGGTTTAATTTTCATGTGGAGAGCTATTTATGGTTTATGGTTTATAGTTTATGGTTTGTTGTTTATGGTTTGTTGTTTATGGTTTGTTGTTTGTGCAATGTTGTCATTCCGAGGAACGAGGAATCGCACAGGAAATTCCGTACAGAATGTCGCCAATCTTTGTCGAATTACTACTGTGATTCCTCGTTCCTCGGAATGACAAACAAGGTGTGTAATCGTTATAAAATGAAAATTATTTAACAATCAACAACCAGCCTTTTCCTTTTGATACCGGTATTTCGTCTTTTGCGGTGAAGGTTTGTGCCGGTTGGAAATTTAGCACTTCAGGAGCCGTAATAGTAGCTTTTGCCGGATTGATTCCTAATTTTTTCCAGTCGATATTAAGTTTCACTTTTACATCCGTATCGGCCCAGCTTGCAATAGAAATTAAAGCAGTTCCGTTTTTTTTGTAAACTGTTGCCAGTACTTTGTCGTTTGATGTTTTTACCGGACAGTTTTCACTCCAGTATCCAATCATTTCAGAACCTTTAATTCCAAAAGTATCCCATAATTTCCATACCGGTCTTGGGTCGGCATTGTGGCTCCATGGCATTCTGTTGGTCATTCCATAAACCATTCCTCTCCAAGGGTTTCCTCCGTCCTGTAGCATTTCACCCATTAACCCGAAAGGAATTCCGCTTACTTCGGTCAGGAAAAAGTCAGGATTGTTTTTTTCGTAATCAAAATACTCTCCAAACCATAGTTTGTTGATGTATGGAAAGTGCTCCATATACAAATTGGCACTGTTGTTAAATCCGTCACTTTTGTTGTATTGATTGGCACTGTGGAGATCAATAATTCCAGGATGTCTGTCTTTGGTAAGCACTCTTTTGATTCGTTTCATGGTAATTCGGTCAAAAGCAACATCATCAAGATAAACGCCATCGATACCCACATTTTGTGTCAGCCAGTTCATTCCTTCTACATAATAGTTGTGCCAACGGTTCATGCCGCTGTTTACAATGGCAGCGTCTTTAATTTCGGGTACAAACCAGGCCGCAATATAATCGTCTCCCACATGTTCCTGTAGCCAGGAGAATCCGCCTCCTTTACCCGGAGAGTAAATTTCATGTCCTAAACTTCTTAAAGCAAAAGTTTCATAAGCTTTGTTTGAAACCTCTCTGACGGTATTGTAGATTTTTACTTTTAATCCTTTTTCATGAGCCTCATCGATATAACTTTTCATTTTTTTAAATTCAATGAAAGGATAATTGATATACGGATTAATGGCGTTGGCATGATGAATATTGATTACTGTTGCCCCGGTTTTGGCAATCGTATCGATATCGCTGTATTTGTGATAAAACTTAGTGTCCCACTGAAAATCGGTATTAATGGTGTGGAAAGGGGTAATTAGTAAATTGAAATTATAATACAAAACATCTCCTTTTTTCATGTTTCGGGCGCCGCTGTACGCATTGACCAAAACCGATTTTGAATTAGGAGTGATGGTAATTCCTCCTTTATTTTCGTTCCCCCAGGAAGTTGGAAGCAATAAAGGCTTTTGCAGGTAAAAATTGGTGTTTAACGGACGACTGTATTTCTCGTCGCGTAAAGAAAATTGCAATCCTGAATTTACATTTCCAATCCAGGCCCCATCCTGATTTTTGTGCGCAACATCCCATTTCCAGTCAAAATTGGCAGGACGATCGCCTCCTTTTTGACCTAATCCCATCATGTATTTTGCAGAAGAGGGCTGAATTGGCATTTGGAAATTGATATCATTAAATACAGCATCTTCAAGTGCCGTGATTTTTACGGTGTACGTTAAAAAACCATCAAATTCTAAGGAAGCATGTACATCCATCTGAAGTGATTTTGCTGTAGAAATACTTTCCCAGGAAACCGTTCCGCTTTCTTTTTTCAGAAATTTAAGGCCTGTGTTCTTCCATTGTAACGCTTCTTTACCAGAGGCATCCAAAAAATGAAAAGCTAACGGTGCACTTAAAATGTCATTGGCTTTTGAACCAACTGTTGTCATTTCGGGTGTGAAATAAGTTTGAATTTGTGTTGGAAAACCATTGGAACCCAAAACTACTTTTCTGCCCAATAAGGAGATTTCGGTATCTTTTACAGTCAATGGAGTGTAAGGAGCAATAACCGTATTTTCCTGTGCCAGAGTAGAATTCAGCCATTTCAAACGTGTCATTTTCTCAGGAGAATCGATACCGCCGTTTTTAGTAATTTCATTGGTTACTTTTATCTGAAGCACAATGTCTTTTGATTTTCCATCAGCAATTACGGTTGCTTTACCGCTGTAGGTTCCTGTCGCCGCAGTTTCCGGGACATTGATGCCACACCATAGGGCTTGTACTTTTCCTTTTGAAACCGAAACGGTATTGGTAAAAATAGCTCCATCGTATTTTGTTCCGTCAGTATTGATACAGTTAATGTCTTTCGATTCGATGATAGCTCCGGTAGAACTGATTAAATTCGAAAAGGTAACTTTTACGTTGTCAAGATTCTGCAAGGCATAAACGCCTAACTGAAAGGCAAGATATTCGCCTCTTAGCGCCGTGTCCGAAAAGGTATTTTGAACGCCTTTTTGAATCCATCTTTGTGGCAAATCATTTTTCATTCTAATGGAATACAAGCGGTCTTCCGGGAATACCAAAAAGGAACTGCCGCTGTTTTTGGCGATAAGATCTTTAGTTTCGGCCGCAGTTGCGATTACTTCCATCGGATAAAAACTGTTGAACGCATTTACACTCTGAATTTCGGTAACCGTACAATTGTCAGTTAAATTGGATTTGATTTTAGCAAGCCATTGCGCGTCTGCTTTATCTTCAGGTTTAGCGTAAACTCCTTTTGGATAGTTAGCGTCACCTTCGTCAAGGTATGGCATATAATACACATAATACGTTCCTTTTCCTGAAATTGGTTCAAAGAAAATAGTACCCTTTTCTCTGTTGATGTCAGCCGTTTTTATGTTTGAAATGGTTTTGCCTGAAGCATCCTGAACAATGATCTTTTTCAGTTCGGGTTTTTCGTCTCTTCTGCGCCATTCGATCGTAGTTTTGGCAACATCTCCGGTACCGGTAAAGCTTACTGCAACTCTGTGATTCCCTAATAAGTTAGGGTTCCAACTGTCGTTACCGTCTGAGTATTTTATTTGCGCGGTTAACGGAATGCTGAAAACGAATAGGCACAGCATCAATAATCTATTCAAAATAGGTTTGTTTTTTAGGTTTGTTTTCATTGTTTTATTATGTGAGTTGTGAGTTGTGAGTTATGAGTTGTGAGTTGTGAGTTATGAGTTATGAGTTATTAGTTACTAGTTATGGGTTTCGGACAATAAACCAAAACAAATAAACGATTAAACAAATAAACAGTTAAACATATAACCATACTAATATACCGCTTTCCATCCATTTTTTTTCCAATAGGCAATTATGGGTTTGTAGGGGCCGTATTTGTGTTGTTCTTCTGAGAAGTTATCACTGAAAGGACTGTGTGCATAGTCAATAGGTTTCCCCATTTTATTAGGGTAATCAAATGTTTTGGGGTTAGGTCTGTCGTGTACGGAATCATCATTTACATAGGCTGCAATATCGAGTGCCTGTAAGTCGGTGAGATATGGTTTTCCCAGGCTGACTTTATCGTATGGCATATTGCTTTTTAGCCATTGTGCCTGTTTGATTACTCTGTGCATGCTTGAACCGGGCTGATAGCCGTATTGTCCCCAAAGCGGCGGGTAGGTGTAGCCTGATTGGTCGGCATTGTACCGACCTTCACCGTTGTTTCCGTGGCAGCGGGCACAATTTTCGATAAACAGGGCTTTTCCTCGTTCAGGGCTTGCGGCTACATCCGGAAATTCAATTTCCAGATTTTTGGCGCCTTTGAAACCTCCATCTTTCGGAACAAATTTGCTGATCCATTTAAAGTAGGATAAAAAAGCGATCATTTCTTTACTGTCGAGCGGGAGCGGTTTCCCGGAATGTGGACGCATGATACAATTGTTAACCCTTTCGGCCAGAGTAAGGACCTTATTTTCACGTCCGCGATACTGTGGATAATTGTCGTGTGATGCCATTAAATTAAAGGCATAAGGTTTTGTTCCTGCATCTTGGTGGCAGTTGGTACAATTCATCTTGTTGCCTAAATATTTTCCTTTGATGCCGTTTGGACCAATATAATAAGCGGTTTTTAGCATTAACTCTCTACCGTAACGAACGGATTCTCCAAATGGATCGTCCGGAATTTTTGAGGTGTCAATGGTAATATACGAATCATCATCAGCAGTTTTGTTTGCTAATGTCTGCGAGTTGGTAGTATTGCACAAATTGAAAACAACAATCGGCAATGCTGCAAACAGACCAATAAGGATTATTTTTTTCATGTTTTTTATTTTTTAAAGACTGCCTTTAATTCAACAGAAACGGTTTTAAGTTTTCTTCAGGAATGAATTGCACCCGATAAGGCGGAATTTCAGATTCTAATGCCCATAATAAAACTCCTTTTTTATTGGTTAAAACCGTAATATGTCTTTTGGAACAACAAGCCAAAATGAGTTCTTTATTGATCATATAAGCACTTCCCATTCTGTCGTTGTAAACGTCTTTTGGCAATAGGATGTGGAAATCCAGTTTTACGGTTTTACCTTTTTCATCTACTTTTAGTGCAAAAACAGAAGATTGTTTTTTGTCGACTCCGTTGTCAAAAAACATCAGACTGCCTTCGGGATTGATGTGGGCGGCGTGTGCCTGAGAGAAATCGCTGTCTTGCGACATTTTAAGATTTCCTCCTCTCCCTAATTTCCAGAGTACTTTTCCAGTTCTGGCATCTATTTTCCAGATTTGACCGTTGTTGTAAAACGAGATCAGGAAATTACCGTCTTTATCATAGTTTAAACTGTTGGCATGCATCCAGTCTTTTTTGGTTTTGAGTAGTTTTTTGTCTTTCATGGGATCTAAATCGTCAAAAACGCTCCATTTCCAAAGCTGTTTTCCTTTTTTGTCCAAAATCAGAATCCCGTCGCCATTAATCGTGTCTTTTTGTTTTCCGCCAATAGAACTTAGATCGGTTATTCTTTGATCGACAAATAAAGTGACAATTTCGTTAGCCGATTTTTTGATGATTTCGTGATGAATTACCTGTTTTAAATCGCCTTGTCCCTTTTTGATATGGGTTAGGGTATCGCCTTGTAAGTTGATTTCAAGTATCTCACTTCCATAACTTGTGGGTTCGTCATTTTTTCCCAGAATGGCAATGATACTTTGTTCTTTGGTAAAATGAGTTACTTTAAACCCTGTTCCTTCAACGGTATGATACCATCTTAAGTTACCTTTATAATCTACAATATAAGCAACGCCCGGTGTTTCTCTTTTGGCCAAAAGCATAAAACCTTTTTTGAAATTTTCCGGCACCAGTTCCGGTTTCGGACAGTTTGCTTTGAATTGTTTTTGTAACCATTCCGGTAATTTTCTAGATTTGAAGGTATATATTTTACTACTGTCTTTTTCCTGCCCATTGCTCGTAATTAACTGAAAATGATATTGAGTTTCAGGAGTAATGTTGCAAAGGACCAAAGAATGAGACAGACCAGCTTTTGAAACTGGAGAGCTTATTCTATTTTTTGTGTCTTTTTGAGCAGGCCAATACTCGGCATAGACCTGAACATTTTCGTTCGTAGTCACATCGATCTGAATTTTCAATTCGTTGTTGCCATGAATGCCAATATTGATGTTCGTTACAGGAGTTCCCTGTTTTTTAGAACAGCTTACCAAAATAAGCAGGATCCAAATAAATACTCCTTTTGCTATTACATTTTTAATCATCTGAAAGGCTTCTTTTATGAAACAGATAAATTATACTGTTTATAGTTAAAAATCAGGAACAGTCAGGTATTTCAAAACCCGCTGTTCCTGATCTGATTTCTGTTATTGTCTGTCGGCATTACTCAGGTTCGGATTTAAGTCGACCTGACTTTGCGGATAGGTGTAATATTTGTTTTTAGGCATGGTGATAGGTGCGGTTTCTCCAACTCTTACGTGATAGGCATTTACCAGAACATCAAACTTATTCATTCGGATTAGATCCTGACGGCGCTTTCCTTCATAGAACAATTCCCATCCTCTTTCTTGCAAAATAGCATCTCGTAATGAAGTTTTATTATAATCGGATAAAACCAGCAGTTTGGCATGTGATCTTCCTTTTACCTGATTGATGAGGTCTATGGCTTCGGCAGTTGGGCCGTTTATTTCGTTTAAGGCTTCGGCTCTGCTCAGCAATACATCAGCATAACGCAATATGTTTACGCTGTGACCATCATAATAAGTTGTCGTTTCATCATCGGCATATTTTCGGGTCGATACGTCAGGCATATAAAACTCTCCTTTTGGTGGCTGTGCTCCTAAGGAAGGTGCTTGTTTGTGAAGCAATTTATCAGTACCCATAAACTCCGGGAAGAAGCATTTTTTTCGATCGTCTTCATTTCCAAAAGTATTGTAGAAGTCCCAGTTTACGGTATAATACTGCCATCTGTTTTCGACAACCGGATGATCGATAGGACCAAAGTGGTTCAGAAGTTCCGTTCCGTTTACATTGGCATCGCTAAGAGACGAAAAGATGTTTTCACTGCACCATTTGTTACTTTCTTTAAAAAGCCCCAAATAAGTAGGGAACAGGCTGTACTCGTTGAGGTTCATGACTTGTTGTGTAAGCGAGGCTACTTTTTGCCAGTCACGATTTCGCAAATATAATTTTGCCAATAACGTTAAGGCAGCTCCTTTTGTAGCACGACCTACATCGTTACTTTCATAAATTGCATTTTTCTTGTAGTTAACGGGTAAAACGGCAGCAACATCATTCAAATCTTTAATTAAAAGCGCTTCTATAGTTTCAACAGAAGAAGGCGGTGTTTGCTCCAGATAGTTTGGATTGTCTAAGTTGGCTTCTGTTACAAGGATAACAGGTCCCCACGCGTCTGTTAAATCCATATAAGCAGAAGCTCTTAAAAATTTAGCCTCGGCTATAAACTGAGTTTTTTCAGCTTCTGTAATGCCGCTCATTTTTGAAATATTAAAAATCGCAAAATTGGCGTTGGCTACCAGTTTGTACATGGCATTCCAGTCTTCCAAAAGCAGACCATTGGCAGAATTCCAAAGTCCTAAAGATAATTGCCCGGGGTCACCACCGTACTGGCAGTGTCCTAAATCTGTGGCAATATCAGTCAAAGCAAAATGCCTTGTTGCCCAATACGAGAAGTTGTCTCCCACAGAAGGGCCTTTTAATCTTCCATAAATAGAATTAATAGAAGCGATAGCATCCGATTTGGTTTGAAATCCATTAGTATCGGTCAAACTGCTGTATACGGTAGGATCAAGATCGTCATTGCATGAAAATTGCAAACCTGCTGTCAGTAAGAGGAATATGATTGTATATTTTTTCATTTTAATAAATTTAATGTTACTAAAAAAGCTTTTAGACTAATGAATGGCAACCTTAATACCCAAAATGATGGTTCGTGAAGCCGGGAATGAATTGAAATCGATTCCTCCTCCTAAGTTTTGTTTGGTAGTATCGTTGGTGAAATGTCCGTTTACCTCAGGATCATTTCCGGAATAATTCGTAATGGTCAATAAGTTTTGTCCAATGGCATACAATCTGATATTGTCTACAAATTTGAGTGGTTTTAAAACACTTTCAGGAATAGTATATCCGATAGAAAGGTTTTTTAGGCGCAGGTAAGAGGCTTCTTCTACAAATTTTGAATTGACATAACTTCCATAAGTACTTTTGTAATAGCCGTCTCTTGGAACATCTGTATTTTCATTCGTACCGGCTACCCAGCGGTTTAAAGCATCTGTACTGGTTGTTGATTCTCCAACCATTCGGGTCATGTTGTAAACCGAATAATCAAAAGCTCCCTGAAAAAAGATGTTCAGATCGAAGTTTCCAATTTTAAAATCATTGTTAAGCCCAAGAGTATAATGAGGTGTTGAATTGCCTAAATAAGTTCTGTCGTTTACGGTAATTGCACCGTCTCCGTCTAAGTCTTCATATTTTGGATCACCCGGTTTAGACAAAGGCTGCGGAGCATATACTTCTCCGGTTTTGATTACTCCGGCATATTTAAAACCATATAAAACGCCCATTTCTCTGCCCGGTTCCAGTCTGGTAAATTCGCGTCCCGAAACTGTTCCGCTTGGATTAGAAGTATTCTGACTGATGATAGACACATTATCGGCAAGTGAAACGACTTCTTGTTTGTTGTAAGCCACATTTAGTGAAGTGGTCCACAAGAAATGATCATTTCTGAAATTAGTACTGGTAATTCCCAATTCAATACCTTTGTTGTCAATCACTCCGGAATTGATGGTTTGTGTATTAAAACCCCACCATCCGCCAATAGGGACTCTGATAAGAGCATCGGTAGTTCTTTTTTTATACACATCGATTGTTGCGGTTATTCGGTCATTAAAAAGCCCCATGTCCAATCCAATGTCAGTCTGAGTGGTTTGTTCCCATTTTAAGTCTTTATTGGCTAAATTGGCAGGTTCCGTACCATTAACAAAATTTCCATCGCCAATAGTTACTCCCCAGGCTCTTAAGGTTGGCATGAAAGCATAATCTCCAATACCATCCGCTCCTGTAACACCATAGCTAACTCTTAACTTAAGATCAGAGACAGTTTTGGAGTTTTGCATAAAAGATTCGTTAGATATTTTCCATGCTACTGCTCCTGAAGGGAATATTCCGAAAGAGTTATTGCTTCCAAAACGGGAAGAACCGTCTTTTCTTAAGGTAAATGCAGCCAGATATCGATCACTGAAAGAATAATTTAGCCTTCCAAAATAAGAAGTCAGCTTTGTTTCGATTTTTTCAGTCTCGGGTTTCAAATAAACCGCTGCTGCGTCAAGGTTGTGATAGGTTAATGCATCGTTAGAAAAACCGGTTCCGGCCGCTCTCAAAAACTCATACGTATCTTTTTGATTCGACGTACCAATCATGGCACTCATCGAATGTTCCTTAATATTGAATTTATAAGTTAGGTATTGCTCTGTACTCCATCTGAAATAAGTTTTGTTTTCCTCAGATCCTGATCCTTTTAAAGCAGCTCCAGCCACCAACGTTCTTGGGGTGTATCTTCCTTCAATATTTTCCTGCCATTCCGCACCCGCTCCAAAATGATAGGTTAGTCCTTTAATGATTTCATAGTCCAAAAACATATTTCCGTTGACCAATCTGTTGATGATATGATCGGTTGGTTCTAACAAAAGTGCCAAAGCATTGTCTTTCCCCTGAAATTTGTAATAAGAACCGTCGGGATTGTAAATTGGAATAGTTGGTGGGGCGGTCTGGATAGAAAACAGTGGGGATAAAATATTATCTCCAAAATCGCTATTGTTTCCCTCACTGGCAGCTCCGTAAATGTTTGTACCAACGTTTAGTTTGTCATTAAATCTTTTTTCGCCTCCCATTCTCACACTGTATCTTTTAAAATCAGTATTTTCGATAGCTCCGGTTTGTTTGATGTAGTTTCCGGAAAGGAAAAATTTAGAGGTTTTGTCACTTCCGCTAAAAGTAATGGTTCTGTTTAGTACTTCTCCGGGGCGTGTTGCGGCTTTAAACCAATTGGTATTGGCAACAGGGAAATCGGAAGAAAAAACAGGAGGCCTGCCATTCTCTTTCGCAATAGCATTTTGAATGTCGGCATATTGCTGTCCGTTGATAAGAGAAGGTTCCTTGATAATGCTTTGAAAACCATCTGAGATTTCGGCTTCAATCTGCATCTTACCTGATTTTCCTTTTTTAGTCGTAATCAGGATAACTCCATTTGCGCCTCTTGAGCCATAAATAGCGGTCGAGGAGGCGTCTTTTAGAATTTGAATGTTTTCAATGTCGTTTGGACTGATAGAGGCTCCTGTACTGGTAATGAAACCGTCTACAACATACAAAGGCGAATTAGAATTGTTAAGAGAATTTCCACCTCTAATAACAATCGAAGGATTGGTTCCCGGAGCGTAGCTGTTTTGCTGCACCTGAACTCCCGAAGCACGCCCTTGCAGAGCCTGACCAACATTCGAAATAGTACCTCCTAAGTTTAAGTTGTCTTTGCCAATAGAACTCACAGAACCCGTAAGGTCTTTTTTCTTGGCTTTTCCGTATCCTATAACTATTTCTTCTAATTTTTGTCCCGCCTCTTTGAGGACAATTTTTAAAGGCGAGCTTCCAACGGTTACTTCCTGATCTTCCATACCAACGTAGGAAATGATAAGTTTCGTTACATTATCAGCGACAGTAATGGCAAAACTTCCGTCTGCATCTGTCTGCACTCCGGTACGGCTTCCTTTTACAACAACATTTGCTCCGGCGATAGGAAGTCCGTTTTGATCGGTTACTTTACCCTTGACTGTTTTTTCAAAAAAGAATGCAATATCAGTTCTGCGATTTATTCTTACGGCTGAGGTTGCTGAAACCTGGACGGTAAAAACGAATACTAAAAAAAGGGTGAGTTTAATCTCTGTACCGTGAAGATTTTTTAGCCTAAAATCTTCAGGTCTTTTTTTGGTTAAAAATTTCATACTTAAAAATTGAGTTTGGTTAATGTTTATTTGTTTTTTTTCGTTTGTAAGCTTTTGGAATTCTTTTTTGAGATAATTTTTGATTTATAATTTATCTTCTGACGAAATGGTTTAAAAACAACTGCCGTTCTGTTTTACTCTTTTTGTATGTGGTATTTTTTTAGTTTTTCTGTTTTTTTGGGGAGGTGAAAAACGACTGAAAAATGTATTAATTAACTTGGTTTTAAGATTATTATGAAACGAATCTATAGATTATATTTTTATAAAACAAGAAAAATGAATAAAAATGTGCTCGAACACATTAAAAAAATGTTCTCGAGCACATTTTTTTGATCAAAACATTTTTTTTTACTTAAATTTGTGTGATTTTAATGGAATAGGGCAGAGGCTGTGATATTTGTAATTTTGATATATTTTTTAGTTAAATGTGTTTTTGTTGATATATTTATTCTGTTTTTGTTAAAATATATATTAAATTGTTAGTAAGGACCTTTGTTTGTTGAGAGCTGAAAATGACTTTTAAGGTCTGTTTATGAT